>JAIDJJ010000618.1 GCA_029052265.1 Muribaculaceae bacterium | reverse complement strand
GTCCCGGCGCAATCCCCTGTACATCAGAATCGGATATGATTTTTAATGATCCGTCTGCAGTTTTTATAAGACGTCCGTGATAAAATTCAGGAGAATGTCTTGTCTTGAATGCGATCTCGATCTCAATCTCATCCATTGTTTCGCCATTGAATTCGCTGAATGGGGCACCACTTATCCAATTCGCCTCAGCAAGAGGAATTTCCCTTCCATATTGGAGACGCGTATTATAGCCGTTTGCAACATAAATGACATTGTCTTTTATGTTTTTCTTTACAACAAACCATGGTCCTCCACTAAGACCGAGCCCTTTACGCTGCCCTATGGTATAAAACCAATAACCTTTGTGGACACCAATCTTTTTGCCTGTCTCAATTTCAATGACAGGTCCTTCTTTCTCCCCGAGATGCCTTGCGATAAAATCAGAATAGTCAATCTTTCCAAGAAAACATATCCCCTGCGAATCTTTTCGTGAAGCATTAGGCAAAGCGGCAGCTTTCGCAATCTCCCTGACTTCAGATTTTTCAAGTTCCCCAAGAGGAAACATCAGATGTGAGAGCTGTTCATAGGAAATTTGGGCGAGGAAATCAGTCTGATCTTTTACCGGATCTTTCGCCGTGGCAAGATACAACTTACCGTTCACTTCTCTGATTGAAGCGTAATGACCGGTAGCAGTCTTGTCAAAATCCCTTCCCCATCTTTCTTCAAAGAAACCGAATTTAATGAGTTTGTTGCACATCATATCGGGATGAGGCGTAAGCCCTGCCTTCACAGTTTTAAGAGCATAATCCATTACATGTGCCCAATACTCTTCATGCAGAGACACTATCTTCAACGGCAATCCATATTTCCGTGCAATTAACGTACACATTTCAATATCTTCATCCGCAGAACAGTCGCCCTCTCCATTATCCATACCAATACGGATATAGAAAAGGTGCAAATCATGTCCTTCTGAAAGCAGTTTATGAACTACAACAGCACTGTCAACTCCACCTGAAACCAATACAGCTATTTTCATACCTCCTCCAGTTCTCCTTCGCTTTTGTTTTCACTGTGAATTATATGAAGAGAAAGGAAATAGTCCACAGAGATTTTACCCGGTCCTACCAATATAAGGAAAAAATACACTCCGAGGAACATTATAGGCAAATATCCTTGCTGGTGCCAATCAATAAGATAGGACGCACTATGCACATAATCATGAAGGAGGTAATATTCAGCAACAAGCATTGCTAAGAACGGAGGGACAATCATGATTCTTGTGAAAAATCCTATCATAATAAAGAAGGAGCATATCACTTCAATACATATCATAATTATCAGTGATGTCGCAGATTCCATTCCAAATACAGACGGGAAATATTCGTAAACCTGATCGAAATGAGCAATTTGCCTGATGCCGAATTGCATCAGCATTATTCCCACAAATAGTCGCAGGAATAATCTTCCAAGATTAGTATATGAATATCCGGTAAAACGGAAATATGTCCGCTTTAATAATCCGGAAAAACTTAGTTTTCTCATTGGATATAGTATTATAAGAAATAAAATTTTATTTTACCTCCTCAAGAACCCTATTGATAGCAGTCTGCAACGTTGTATTTTTAAGAAGGATCTTTCCGTCAGTGCCTATAGTATAGACAGAGGGGATAGCTCGCATGTCATATACAGACTTTAAATCATCACCGCATCCAACTGTCCATTTTGGAGAGTAACCTACCACTTCCTGCTGCCATCCATTCATATTCTCAGGAATAATGAAAAGAATGTTGACTTTTCCTTTATCTACAGCCTGCGCCAAAGCAGCATTTGCTTCCATTCGCAGTCGGGAAAGACGCCAATCAGCATCCTTAGGATTTCCAAAAATTATTATTGTGCTCGTAGACATTGGGAAATACGTCGCTTTATCACCATTGAGATTTTCAAAAGTAAACTCAGGAGCAACGCAGCCAACAAGAGTTTTACTTAAT
>JAIDJJ010000617.1 GCA_029052265.1 Muribaculaceae bacterium | reverse complement strand
CGTGGAAAACCGCCTAATTGTGAATATCCAGCGCAGGCGCCTCCCAAAGATTTCTAACTATACGGCTCAGTCCCTGCTCATACTGTCCCTGCCGACTGTCTCCGGTGCCCCAACGGATTCCGCCGAAAGCTGATGTCATGTTGGCTACGGGAGCGCCCGAGCCGGCACACGCAAACATATCGGTGCGAGTGACAAGGTAAGCAGTCTGATATCCACCCCAACTCTGACCGTCTATGCCGATACGCTTGCGGTCGATATTGGAATATTTCTTGCAGACCGCATCAACTCCGGAGCACACATAGTCATATGCACATTCTCCAGGTATACCGGCTGTGTAGTGGATATCCGGGACAAATACCACATATCCCCTGCTCACATAAAACGGAAAATTTATCCAACTCCATGAAGGCTCCATATTATAGTGTTTGTAAAGATCCTGAGAATATGTCTCATAGAAATATACAAGCATTGGATATTCCTTATCCGGATCAAAATCTTCCGGGAGATAAAGCACTCCGTCGGAATCCTTTCCCGAGAATGTCTTCCACCTGAACAATTGCGCAGTTCCCCAATTGTAGTCGGCAATCTGGGGATTTGTGTCAGTAATTTTTATAGATTTGCCTTTTTCAATATCCCTTGACACATACACGTTCGGAGAGGTACTGAAATTAGCCTGATCCCAACTGTAGACATCAGCATCATGCGCTTTCCTCACCTGTGTGAAAGAATATCCGTCAAGGAAATCTATTTTCGGGGCAGACGCCTTACCGGAAAATTCCGAAGATGCCAGACCGTTGCGCTTGTCGGAATAGTCAAACAGAGAGAACAGCATACGTTCTTTGTCAGAAAGCCAACGCTTTTCCGGGTCTGTATCGATAAGCCGCATCATGAGATTCTGTTTCCTTCCCTCTCCGGCGGTCAGACAGATAGAGGCGACTTTCCCCTGAGGGTCTACCGACCACACATCATTACGGTCATACACCATAATTCTTGCATCATTTTCAGACCATGCTGCCACGCCGTAAGCTCTGGAATCCTTTACCGGGGTGTCGGCATCCTCATTCCAAAGCGGATAAGGGATATCTTTACCGATCTCCTTTATTTCTCCGTCAGCTACAGAATATGAACGGTATGAACGGTCTTCAAACCACACAACGTATTTTGCTGCAGGAGATAAATAATATGTGCCGTTGTTGACTGTAGCTATTTTCCTTTTTTCTCCGGTCAATACATTTTTTAATGTAAGATCCACAGGATATTGGTAGTCCCATTGAGACGATATTATGTTAGCAGACTGATCCACGACCAATGCCCAGTCACCGTTCCAGAGATTTGGAGCCAACACTTTTTCCAACGGATTGTCCGTCATCAGGGTCTGCCTACGGTCTGCGAGATCGATAACTACCGGGTATGTAAGTTTTCTCAACCGCTCCACCCTGTTCAACTCCTGTGGGGGTGTATATGGAGCATCCCAACGCCATATGTCAAGTCCGGGTGTCTCGAAGCTTACAAGAGTGGTGTCATCAGGAGCGACATATGGAGCGACCCCGATAACAAGCCGTTGACCATTTTCAGAAAATTCAGGTACTGAATATTGGTTCACAAACAGCTCGACATTTTCCAGACTTTCATTCTTACGTTTCCATTCTGAATCCATATCACCCTGAGCCGCGCGATCTGAAGAAACAGGACGGGCATAGTATCTTTCTTTTCCTGAAAAATTGACCTTTACTTCCTCCACTTCAAAAATGGGTTTCATAAGATCATTTACAAGGTATAATGACGACTTTTTAGTCCCTGATTCCGTAGTGTCGTTTGATGCCACATACGCAAGTTTCGTACCTGACTCGTTGAATACAGGCTTCCCGTAAAAATTTTTATCCCTGTCTATCAGATGAAACGCCGTGTCAGGCAATATCACCACCCCCGCTCCATCGGTCGACAAAGTGTCTTTCTTCTGCTTCTTTAACGTGAGGGCAAGCTTGGTTCCATCTTTTGAAAAGACATAGTCCTTCACCCACGTCAATGTGCGCGACATTCCGTTAGACAGATTGCGAATTATGAGAGGACGCCCTGCCTTTTTATCCTTGAGAGCCTTTGCCGATACAAGTGTGGTGTCGCACGAAAGCCACGCCACCCAGTCTCCTCCATCCTTTCCGATTTTATATGAGATGACATTCCCTATTTTCTCCACCTTCCCATCCGCAAGATTGACTATGGCAAGAGAATCTTGAGGAAGATCAAATCCTTTTTTCTTATTGATTTTCCCTTTTCGGGTATCTGCAAAAAATGGTTTGATCTTGACGACAGCCCATTTGCTGTCGGCGGTAAATGAGGGGGAATCTCCTCTCGGTATCGCTATCTTTTTCCCTGTCGAAGTGTCATAAAGATACAGGATTCCGTCTCCTTCCTGAGGATTCACCGCAC
>JAIDJJ010000616.1 GCA_029052265.1 Muribaculaceae bacterium | reverse complement strand
ATCCTGTGCATACATTATAATTATTCGTTACACTATGAATCTTTCTTGGGATAAATCGATTCAAGTGTTATAATCCCATTCAGCTTAATTTTCTGGTCTTACGAACTAGTGTGTATTTTAACAAAATAGACCGTTTTTGAGAATATCCGGCAACCGGGTATCAGATTGCCTCAAGCCAAGAAATCTTCATCTCAAAACCCATATCTCTTTTCGTGAGAGAAACCTGGTTTTAGAGACTCCCTAAACCGACTTCTTGCCAAAAGTAGGTTAAAAATACCACTTTTGGCAAGAAGTCGGTCTATAAATAGAGAATTATCAGGACTCAGATTCACTACCTAAGCAGTGGTAATCTCCATCTCATCGAATAATAGCCATAAGTCTGTTTTTACTCCTACTTTTGGCTATAATTCAATTCCACAAATCGCCACTCAAGTCTCAAAGCACTTCCGACATTTAGCTATAAGTGGAAAACCCTCTGTGTTGGAGAAAGCGCTGACCGTCTCCCACGTGGATTTGGGAAGATCGCCCGGAGCCTCTTTGACCTCGAAATCATTCCATTCTATATCGTTGAGCCTTGCGAGCAGTTCTTCTTTTGTCATTTTTGCGCGTATTTTGCCTGAATTATCTTATCATGATACGCCTGGTCTCGACTTTGCCGGATGATTTGGTTATCTTGAAAATATAGATTCCATTCTGAAGTTGCGAACGGTCTATCTCTCCCCCTTCTGCAGAAAGCACTCTCACTCCCGAAAGATCATACACTTCTGTTTTACGGATTGAATCCTGCCCGATGACATCAGTGCCTGAGGAAGCGACAGTAAAACTGACAGAATTTCCATATTGGATGCTATCATACCATGCCCCGACAATATAGCGCATGCCGATTATCGGATTATCGACTTTCCCATTCAACTTAAGTTCAACACTTTGACCCTCTTCAATCTCAAGATCCTCTGTATAGATTGTAGTGACATAAGTCATATCGCCCACCTGAGGCCACGTCCAGATTGTAAGATACATACTGTCCATGAAATATCCTTTCACGCAGTTCACTTTTAATATAAACTCAAGGTCTGAAGGATCAGCATTATTGGAATCCCCATTAAAATAGAAACCGTCAACTTTAATCTCTGTCACCGGAGCAACCTCATAATTCATCTTGATCACATCCGAAATCCAATGTCCCGTGATGGCATCAACAAAGCCGACAGTGTACACCCCGGCATTGATCTCTGAGAGGATCCTTGAATTATAATTGAAATCCATTTGTTCGCCGTCATGAACGGTTACAAATCTCCGTTCGCCGGCTGCAACCTCCTCATCATTTGCGTTTCTGACAGAAAGCCTTATGATACCTTCATAATCTATACCCGAATTATTGGATATATTCGTATGTATCTTGATATTCTTACCCTTGAACGTCTTTCCCACGATTTCCGAATTGTTGATTGATATGGTTGCGGTTGATTCCGGGGTGAATTTTGCATATCCATTAGAAACAGTCATGATAAATTCCGAAGGAAAACCTCTTTTTGCCTCGATCTTGACCCACTCGGTTGAGCCCTCAGGCAAGAATCCCGGATATGCCTGATATACACCGTCAGCAAGATCTCTCGGAAGTTTTACGGTATATTCATTAAATCCGTAAAACATTTTATCGAATGTAACGGTTTGACCCTCGCCATAAAGCTTGTCGCCGTCAGAATTTTCAACTATAATACCGAATTTACCCGTCAGGATGTTTGTCGAGAAACTTGAAACATATCCTAAGA
>JAIDJJ010000615.1 GCA_029052265.1 Muribaculaceae bacterium | reverse complement strand
TTGTTTAACTCAGAAACCTCTGTTCCGATTTTCATTATTGTCGTTTTTTTCTTAATTTTGCAATATAATACTCTTCTCCACTTCTTAAATGGAGTCATACATTTGTTAAATTAACTTTAAAAAAGTGAAATTAACATTATTAGTGCTTTTCTTTTGTGGAATTGCGTTACTTTTGCTCTCCGTTAGAGTAATATTCTCCCGCAGCCACACGTTCCTTACGGGTCATGCCTGTCGCCATGGCGGACAGACAAGACCACGTACGCTGCGCAAGAGAGACAACAACAAGAATAACAATAACCTTTAAAAAACATAATGAAAAAATTTCTTCTCAGAGTTTCGGCAATTTCGTGCGCTCTCTGCCTTTGTCTCGGGGCTGCTTCATGCAATTCCGAAAGCAAAAAGGAAAACCCGACGGCTGCAGCAGCAGCCAAAGCGGTCAAATCAGGAACTGAACTCCCCAATTACCGCTACGTTGACCTCGACTCAGTCTTAAGCAAATACAATCTTGCCAAAGACTACAACGAGGAAATGTTGCGCATGCAGACTAATATGGAGAGCGAAGTAAAACGACATGAAAACTCCATCCAGTCTTTCGCATCATCTATGCAAAAGAAAATGCAGAACAACGGCTATCTGTCTGAAGAGTCGTACAGAGCTGACGAGGACAAGATCAAAAACATGCAGACTAATGCTCAGCGCTCTGTCGCCACTCTCCAAAACAATTTTGAAAATGCCGCAATGACTGCCCAAAAGACAGTCAACGACTCCATTCAGGCGTTCATCCAGGAATACAACGCAAAAAAAGGATATGACGCTATATTCTTCAAGGGTGCGACCCTCCTGATAAACCCTGCTCTCGACATCACTGACGAAGTGGTGGAAGGTTTGAACGCTCGCTATAACAAGGTTAAAAAATAATTGCAGCCTCGACTTCTTTATTTATAAAAGAGCCGGATCTCAGGATTCGGCTCTTTTTTTCAACCCATCCACCCCATTAAGCGTTACATCATTTGTAGATTTTTGAAGTTCTCACTATCTTTGTGCCGGATAAGCAATCTACGGCAGCTGCCCGACAGCCATATCCGCCATCAAACTTCTACACAAAAACAGCCAGCCGATTATTATACACTCATGATTGAAGACAACATAATAAATAAGGAAGCCAACGAAAAAACCGTTCTCGTCGGCCTTGTCACCCTCCGCCAAAGCGAAGCCAAGGTGAAAGAATATCTTGACGAACTTGATTTTCTCGCACGTACCGCCGGAGCCGAACCCGAGAAACGGTTCATTCAAAAGCTTGACTACCCCAACCCCCGCACATATGTAGGGAAAGGAAAGCTGGAAGAAATACGCCTTTATATAGAAGACAACGATATCGGTCTTGTCATTTTCGATGATGACCTCTCACCTAAACAGGTCGCAAATATAGAACGGGAACTAAAGGTGAAAATCCTTGACCGGACAAGCCTTATACTCGACATATTTGCAAAAAGAGCTCAGACTGCCACCGCCAGGACTCAAGTGGAACTTGCACAATACCAGTATCTCCTGCCAAGGCTGACAAGAATGTGGACTCACCTTGAACGACAGAGAGGCGGTATCGGCATGCGTGGTCCGGGAGAAACCCAGATAGAAACAGACCGGCGTATCATTCTCGACAAAATATCCAGACTGAAAAATGAGCTCCAGCATATTGACAGGCAAAAAAGCATACAAAGAAAAAACAGGGGCAAGCTCACAAGGATTGCTCTTGTAGGATATACAAACGTCGGAAAATCCACATTGATGAACCTTCTCAGCAAAAGTGATGTTTTTGCTGAAAACAAGCTCTTTGCGACTCTCGACACAACTGTCAGAAAAGTCATAATCGACAACCTGCCGTTTCTGCTCACAGATACGGTAGGGTTTATCCGGAAACTCCCCACTCATCTCGTCGATTCTTTCAAATCGACCCTTGATGAAGTCAGGGAGGCTGATATTCTTGTTCATGTGGTAGACATTTCCCATCCCGGATTCGAGGAGCAGATTGAAGTGGTAAACCGGACCCTTCAGGAAGTCTGCGGTGCTGAATCGAAACCGGTGATAATGGTCTTCAACAAAATCGATGCTTTCTCATATACCCCAAAAGATCCGGATGATCTTACCCCTATGACTCGTGAAAACATATCTCTTGAGGATTTCCGCGAAACATGGAGGGCAAAAATGGAAAACAATTGCGTTTTCATATCTGCAAAAGAGCGCATTAACATCGATGAACTAAAAGACCTCCTGTATCAGAAAGCCAAGGAGATACATACGGAACGTTTTCCTTACAACGACTTCCTTTTCCAAAAATATGACGAAGACTATGACGGAGACAGACAATAAAGAATCAGCAACGGAGCAGACACCCCGGAAGCTTCAGTGGTGGAAGGTCACTCAGCTTGAAAAACAAGGTTGTTCTGCCGACGACTGGGACAAGGTATTGTTTTCTCCCGAAACTGATATTAAAAACATACGCAACGTTCATTTTGGCGACAATGTCAGAGTGGATGCCGGAGCCGCCATCAGAAATGTGCCCGGAGGAATATTCAATTGCCGTATCGGCAAAAACGTCATTATCGAGAATGTGGCAAGGATAGAGTTTGACCCTGAAGCCGTGTGCGGTGTC
>JAIDJJ010000614.1 GCA_029052265.1 Muribaculaceae bacterium | reverse complement strand
ATATCGTCGGCAGCGTCAGTTGTGTATAAGAGCCAGACACAGCACTATAATCATCCCTCAATCGTGATGTGGGGATATATGAACGAGATTCTTCTTAAAGTGCCCGGCGACAACAATCCCGAGGGACAAGCCACCCTGGAACGGACAAAGACGCTCATCAACCGTCTTGAATCGGTATGCCGCGCCCTCGACCCTACCCGTATGACTACAATGGCTTTTCACGGAAGTGATCGTTACCGCACCACAGGGATCTCGAACACCCCCATAATCAACGGATGGAACCTATATCAGGGATGGTATGGCGGAAATCTTGAAGGGTTTGAGAAATTTTTGTCACGTGAAAAGAGAGAAAATCCCTCAAAACCGATAATTGTGAGCGAATATGGTGCCGGATCTGACAAAAGGCTGCATTCTCTTGATCCCGAGCCGTTTGATTTCAGCATAGAGTATCAGCAGAAATATCTTGAGCATTATCTTCCGGTGATTGAAGACAGCGTATTTGTCGCCGGAGCAAGCCACTGGAATCTTATCGATTTCGGTTCGGCGCTGCGTGAGGAGTCAATGCCGAGGATTAACAACAAAGGTTTGCTATATAATGACCGCACACCAAAAGACGTGTATCATTATTTCAAAGCGGCTTGGAGAGACGATATCGATTATGTCTATATAGCCTCGCGCGACTGGCAGGTGAGAACGGCGGTGTCAGATTCTCTGCAAGTCAGAATGCCCGTAAAGATATATGCCAACACACCTAAGGTGAGTCTGATGGTGAACGGTAAAAGCATGGGCGACTCCATAGTCAGAAACAACACCGCTGTTTTTGACATCCCCCTTCAAAGAGGCGGCAACCTTTTGATAGCCCGTGGCGGTAACGCCATCGACGCTTTCAATATTGATATTGAAACTGTGCCCGCTCATTTCACTCCCGGGAATGTTGACGGCGTGGAACTCGCCATAAATGTAGGGAGCAACTGTAGCTACACCTCCCCTCTGAGCGGATTAACATGGATAGCTGACCGGGAATATACCCCAGGGAGCTGGGGAAGGATCGGAGGCTCCCGTAAAAACGTCACTGCAGAAATAAGCGGGACTGACGACTCACCCCTGTTTCAATCGTTTGCTGAGGGGATAGAAGGATACCGTTTTGATGTGCCCGACGGAGATTATGAAATTGAATTGGGTTTTGCTGACCCTACCGGCAATAATGAAAAAATAGCATACATGCTCAACAACAGTCAGGCATCTGCATACAACTATTCATCATTCTCTATCAAACTGAATGACAACATTATTGAAGAGAGATTTACGCCTGCATCTGTCAACGGAAATAAGTTTGCTATACGGAAAAAATATCTTACTACGGTGAAAGATGGAGCTATTCAGCTTACCTTTTCCCCAATAAAAGGTAAAACCATCTTAAACTCTATAAAACTTAGAAAAATATGAATAAAAACATATTGGCATTTTGTTTGGCAGGTGCATTTTTCAGCGCATCAGCCCAAGTGTTTAATCCTTCACACCTGCAAAATGTGAAGTAACTCGCTTGCCGTAACAAACTTTATAAAATTATTTTTTACTTATTGTTTATGCGGGAATAAATAGCTAATTTTACTGTGCAGACAGATTAATGTTTTGAATCTCTCACCTATGAACTATTTATAATCTTTTATTATTGTAGATATGCATAAATTAATTTTAAGTTTGACTTTCATGATGTGTATTGTCTTGGGAGGATATGCACAAGGTGTCGAAACTTTTTCAGTGAAAGGAGCCGAAGGGATGCTCCACGCCGAGCTACAGAAACCGGAGATATCAAAAGAGAAGAAAGTACCGTTGGTGATTTTATGCCATGGATTTGGTGGCAACTGTGATGCAAAGCTGCTCACTGACATCGCTGATGACCTGCTGAAAGATGGGATCGCTTCCATACGGTTTGATTTCAACGGTCATGGCAAAAGTGAAGGAGAATTTCAAGACATGACAGTTCCCAATGAAATCCGGGATCTGAAAAATGTGATAGCATGGGCACAGAATCAGCCATGGGTGGAAAACATATCTCTTCTCGGGCATTCACAAGGTGGAGTCGTGGCAAGCATGACAGCCGGCGAACTCGGCGACAAAGTTATCAAAAGTCTTGTACTTATGGCACCGGCAGCTGTGTTGCGCGACGATGCCCTGAGAGGCAGCACTATGGGAGCGATGTACGATCCCTGGAATATGAAAGAGGATTATGTTCAATTGCCCTTCGGAGGGATGAAGTTGGGACGCAAATATATCGAATCCGCACTTACACTCCCAATCTACGAGACAGCACTGAAATACACCGGTCCCGTTCTTGTGATGCATGGGACGTATGACAGGGTTGTTCCATATACATACGGCGAAAGATACGACCAAGGATACAAAAACTGTACACTGCATTTGATTCAGGGTGAGGATCACGGTTTCTCACAGACCTCAGCCGAATCTGCCCTACATGCTGCCGATTGGCTGGCAAAGCAATTGAATTGAAACAAGAAATCCCCTAAAAGCGGAATTAAATCCTTCTTTTAGGGGATTTCCTTTATATATCACCCTTGGATTGTTGGAGCATTTCGGGGAAACGCTGTGTCCCTGATCAATTGCCCCTGCTAATCGAGATCGATGACAGTGATTCCGGCTCCGCCGAAGCGCACATCCTCATCGTGGAAGTCAGCCACATTCGGATTAGCCTTGAGTTGCTGACGTATCAATGTCTTCAGGATACCATGACCCGTGCCATGAAGTATCCTGAGTCTGCTTGCATTAAACTGCACTGCATCGTCAAGGAAATATGTCACCGCCTGCAATGCCTCATCGGCACGCATGCCCCTTACGTCTATCTCATTCTTAAAATTCAATTGCCGTTCTCGGCTTTCATCAGATGTGGATGACGATACCGTCATGACTGTTGAAGTGGCGGAAGGTTTAGGTTTCTGAGCCGGCTGAAGTTTGTCAAGTTCCACAATCGTGCGAAGAGCGCCGAAAGCCACTTCAGCTTTCTTCCCGCTAATGCTTAATATCTTACCGACCACTCCCCCGTTAGACATTCTTACATAGTCATCAACTCCAAGAGCCTTCTTTGATTCCGGTTTTTTAGTTGCTTTTTGTTCTGAACCCGTCTTCTTACTCTTAAGGCGCAACGTCATCCCGACATCAGGGAGAACATCCTTTTCCGGAAGGCATTCGAGGGTCTTTTTATATTCCTCCAATTCCTTACGTATCTGCCGCGTACGTTCTCTCTCCGCTTCAGCCTTGCGGATCTCATGGATAGATCGTTCGATACGTGCGTTAGCCCCTGCAAGAATCTCCCTGGCTTCCTCCTTGGCAGCGCGGATAATAGCTGCACGCTGAGATTTCAGATCAGACGAATTGGATTCATAGGTTTCAAGAAGTTTGTCGAGCTTATGCTCTTTCTCCTTGATACCAAGACGCTTGTTAGCCCAATACCTACGGTCACGCTGTATATCGAGGAGGTATTTGTCCATGTTTACATAATCGCTGCCTACAATCTCCCGCGCACGCTCAATGACATCTCCGGGCAACCCGGTGTTGCGGGCGATCTCCAATGCAAACGAGCTTCCGGGATTCCCGACCGATAGCTGGAATGTAGGACGCAAATGCTGCCTGTCGTAAAGCATCGCGCCATTCACAAATCCCGGCTCCGATTCTGCAAATGTCTTAAGGTTCTGATAGTGGGTGGTGACCACACCCATACACCCCGACTTGCCAAGGTCAGTAAGAATCGACTGCGCAAGTGCCCCTCCAATCTGCGGCTCGGTGCCCGATCC
>JAIDJJ010000613.1 GCA_029052265.1 Muribaculaceae bacterium | reverse complement strand
TTTTTCTCTTGATATGTGCCGATTGAATCGATTAAATTTAAGCCTATACCTCAGGAAGGGACTTTTTCAGTGCCCTCATATTTAATTGCCCGTTTTTTATGCCTATTGTTTAAGGTTCTCTATCAAAATACTTTCAGGAGTGCCGGAACAGCAGCTCCTTCTCTATGTCGCCAAGATCGCATCCCATCTGCTCGAGAAGCACCAAATAGTGGTATAGAAGATCGGAAGCCTCATATATAAAACGGCTCCTATTCCCGTCGACTGCCTCGATCGCAGATTCCACAGCCTCTTCTCCGACTTTCTGGGCTATCTTCTTAACTCCTTTTATAAACAGACGCGTGGTGTAGGAATTTTCAGGCATCTCTTCATGACGCCGTTTAACCAATGCCGACAGTTTCCTGATGAAACCTTCCTCCTCCGGGGTATTGAAACAAGATTCAGTGCCACGATGGCATGTCGGTCCCACCGGATTCGCCTTCACAAGAAGTGTGTCGCCATCACAATCCATATACATCTCCGCCACATTCAGGAAATTTCCCGATGTCTCCCCTTTTGTCCACAACTGCTGACGTGTGCGGCTGAAAAAGGTGACTTTCCCCGTTGCCAATGTCTTCTCAAACGCCTCACTGTTCATATATCCGAGCATCAGCACCTTCATCGACACTGCATCCTGAATCACTACCGGCAACAATCCGTCGGCGCATTTATCAAGTTTGAAATCCTCAAATCTCATACCATTCAAAATTTGACATTACAACCTAACTTCCAAACCTCTATCCAGAAGAACCTTCTTCAAATCCCCGATAGAAATTTCCCCATAATGGAAAATGCTGGCGGCAAGTGCGGCATCAGCCTTACCCTCTTTCAACACCTCCACAATATCATCCACACTTCCGGCGCCACCCGAAGCGATCACCGGTATAGAAAGAGAAGGACATAGACGGGCGAACGTTTCACAAGGATATCCATTGCGCGTGCCGTCATGATCCATTGAAGTAAACAAGATCTCCCCTGCTCCAAGATTTTCCACCTTCTTAGCCCAGGAAAACAGTTCAAGATCGGTAAGACGCGACCCTCCATGTGTGGTTACACGCCATAATCCATCTTTCTGCCGGGCATCTATCGCAACAACGACAAACTGTCTGCCGTATCGCACCGCAATCTCGGAAATAAGATCCGGATTCGCTACCGCAGCACTGTTTACAGTGATTTTGTCCGCTCCAGCATCAAGAAGTCGCGCGGCATCATCCAATGATGATATTCCTCCACCCACTGTAAACGGGATATTGATCCGTTCAGCTATGCGCCTGACAAGACCAGTAAAAGTAGATCTGTCTTCTTTCGACGCACTGATGTCAAGATACACAAGTTCATCGGCACCATCAGATGCATAGCGGGCACCGAGTTCAACAGGGTCGCCGACATCGGCAAGCCCCTCAAATCTTATTCCTTTCACCGTTCTGCCGTCCTTGACGTCAAGACACGGTATTATTCTTTTAGCAGGCACTTCTTTTGTCAAATGTTCAATTCTTTATCAATAATGCATTAATTCACCAAGTCTGATTCTCCCTTCGTAGATTGCCTTCCCGACTATCACACGCGGAAGATTCAATTTCTCGAGGTTTCTGATATCTTCAATAGAGGAAATACCCCCTGAAACTGTAAACACCACTTCAGGATAATGTCTCATCAACTCTACATACAACTCCGTGGATGGACCCTGAAGCATCCCGTCTTTTGAAATATCGGTCACAATCACTTCCTTAAGTCCGTGGGGCAGGAAACGATTCATAAGATCGTGAATGGACAGTTGCGAATCTTCAAGCCAACCGCTCACAGAAACCTTACCGTCTCTAAGATCCGCACCAAGTACAATCTTCCCGCCGCCAAACTCCCGAAGCCATTCCTCCATCAATTCCGGACGCTTCACTGCCAGACTGCCGATAATGGCATGTCCGGCACCGGCATCAAGCACAGTTTCCAAATCTTCACGACTCTTTATGCCTCCTCCCCATTCTATATCAAGATCGCACGAGGAAGCGATCTCTTTCAGAGATTCGAGATTACAAGGATGTCCAGCCTTGGCACCATCCAGATCCACAACATGAATCCGTCTTATCCCCACGGTTTCATACTGTTTTGCCATTTCGAGAGGAGAGCAATCATAGACCGTCTTCTTATTGTAGTCTCCTTGCGAAAGGCGCACGCACCTCCCACCTATTATATCTATTGCAGGTATTATTTCCATTTTTGGTTTTACATTGTCTGTTGTACGTTTTCCGTTGCACGTTGTCCGTAAAATGATAATTATGAATTATGAATTAACCTAAAGCTTAAGGAAATTATGAAGTATCCTTTCCCCGACTTCCCCGCTCTTCTCCGGATGAAACTGGGTGCCATAGAAATTTTCATATTTCAAGGCTGCCGAAAACATCTCAGGATGACGCGCTGTGGCTATCGTGTCAGGACAAAGCGGAGCATAGTAACTGTGTACGAAATAGACGTAAGGATTCTTTTCCAATTTGAAAAGTTTGCTTTCCAAATTGGAAAGCCGGCTCCAACCCATGTGCGGCACCTTGACTTCCGGCTGTTCCTGAAAACGGCGCACCTTGGCATCGAATATTCCCATACATTCGGCATCACCCTCCTCCGAATGGCGACACATCACCTGCATTCCAACGCATATTCCCAACACCGGACGGCGTAGCTTCCATATCACCTCCGGCAGTCCAAATTTTTTGAGATTAGCCATCGCTTCGGCGGCATTTCCCACACCCGGAAGAATCACATGGCTCGCCTTCATGATCTCCTCATGATCTGACGTCAATACCCATTCAGCTCCAAGTCTGCCGAGGGCGTTCCCCAAAGAGCAAATATTGCCCATATTATAATTTATAACAGCTATCATATCCTGTTTTATTTTCTTTACAACACCCCTTTACTTGATGGCAGTTCATAACTGAACGGATCCCGCTTCACAGCCATGCGCAATGCGCGTGCAAACGCCTTGAACACCCCTTCTATCAGATGATGGTTGTTCTCCCCTTTCGCGGATATATGAAGATTACATTTCATGGCACAGCAAAGCGACTGAAAGAAATGTTTGAACATCTCCGTGGGCGTGTCGCCCACATATTCCCGTGTGAACTCCACATCCCATTGAAACTCGATCCTTCCTCCAAGATCGATCAAAACCATCGCACGGCTCTCATCCATGGGCAGCACAAATCCATAACGCCCTATCCCTCTTTTGTCGCCCAATGCCTGAAGGATGGCATCGCCGAGAGCTATCGCCACATCTTCCATAGTGTGATGTTCATCCACCTCCAGGTCTCCACGGCATTTCGCAATAAGCGACATCCCTGAATGATGCGGTATCTGCCACAGCATATGGTCGAAAAATTTCAAACCGGTGTCGATCTCTGATTTTCCATTGCCGTCAAGATCCACCTCAATACAGATTTCTGTTTCCGATGTCGAGCGTTCCACCCTGACTGTTCTTCCATGCGACAGTATGAAGCGGGCAATCTCATGCCAGTCCGCAGAGACAAACGCAGCCTCCTCATACGCATCCTCACCAAGCAGAATACCCATTGCACCGAGATTTTTTGCAAGCTGAATGTCAGAGAGACGGTCACCGATCACAAAACCCTGCGACAGGTCGTAATCCCCGTTCATGTATGCGGTCAACATCCCTGTGCCGGGCTTGCGGGTGGGTAGGTTATCCTCCGGGAAACTGCGGTCGATCAATTCATCGTCAAACACCACCCCTTCCCCTTCAAGAGGGGTGAGCAGGTTATTATGGGCGGG
>JAIDJJ010000612.1 GCA_029052265.1 Muribaculaceae bacterium | reverse complement strand
CCCCTTGTCGCGGCCTTGATGATGAAGTGTGTGCAGGGCGGGTGTGGCTGGGATATTGGCACAGGGAAACATGAGCCTTAGAATTGAGATCAGTTTTAATGTAAGGTCAAGATTCCCCGGGCGCATGTTTGCGAAAGGGGTGGAGGAATGGGGGATGAAGGGACCGATGCCTATCATTTCCGGATTCAGATCTCTCATAAACAAGAGATCGTCCACGATGTTGTCAAGGGTCTGGAAGGGAGATCCTACCATTATTCCGGTTCCTGTCTGATAGCCGATACGTTTGAGAGAACGCAGGCATCTCAATCTGTTTTCTCTTGACATTTCGTCAGGATGAAGTTTGGAATAATGTACAGGATCGATAGTCTCGTGACGAATGAGATAGCGAGAGGCGCCGGCTTCCCTGAACCGGAGGAGGTCACAGTCGTCCCATTCTCCGAGAGACAGAGTGATTGCAGAGTCATCAAACTCATGATGAATGGCTGCGACAGTTTCCACGACTTTTTCAGATGAGAACGCCGGATTTTCGCCACCTTGCAGAACGAATGTGCGGAATCCCATATCATGTCCGCGGCGGCAACATTCGAGAATCTCTTCTGTCGACAAAGTGTAGCGGGAGAGTCCGCGGTTGCTTTTGCGCAGACCGCAATAGAGACAATCGTTGCGGCATACGTTGGTAATTTCGATCAGTCCCCGTATTCTGACTTTTCGTCCGAAAATTCTGTCGGTGACACATCTTGCCCTATGTTGAAGATATAAGGCTCCGTCAGACGGGAAATCGTCTGACAGAAGCCTTATAAATTCTGAATGTCCCAAAGTACGGTCGTGCTCGAGACTGTCAATAAGTTTGATGGTGTTCAATATGTTTTCAGTTGCTTTTTGAGTTCCTTGTCAAACCTGCGTTTCCCTTCCGTGCCCACAGTTGCTGAACTCGGTCCGGTGATGCATCCGCCCTCGCATGCCATGACTTCGATGAAGCGTCCCGGCGCACGTTTGGTCTTGGCATATGACGACAGGAGGGCGATATTGCGTTTATCAAGGTTCGCTATCCCTAAGGCGTTGATTTCTTTGAGTTTCTCCTCGTCAAGCTTGAGGTAAGC
>JAIDJJ010000611.1 GCA_029052265.1 Muribaculaceae bacterium | reverse complement strand
AAATCCTCTGAACAGTGTGTAAAATGAATCCGGGAAAGAATAAGATTCTTTCCCGGATTCATTTCGTATTTTATTTCACATCTATTTCACATCGCTTCCGAAAATCCTGCCTTCCCCAAGATTTGAGAATCGGGGACCGGACTGATAGAAGTTGTTGGTCAATTCTATCCATTTCCCTTTTTCACAAATACGCGCATAGCTCCCTTCTTCAAAATATGTGTGATCCTTATCTTTTTCCACATTTTTATGACGGTCAAACTTCTGGGCAAAGAATGTGGTGTAGACATGCGCCTTCCCGCCTCTGACATCCACTCCGTTAGCTCCGGAATGCGTAAAATTGCCTTGCCGTATGGAAACTTTTCCATTGTTGACAATAGCAGCAAACACCGGATTGCCCCAGAAAGCGCTGTTGTAAAGCAACAGCTGCGCATCCGGATGCACTTTCGCAGTGTTGGCTTCTTCTCCCATAAGCACATACGATCTCACAGGCTGATCCGGAATTGTGGTGTTGACAAGTTCGGAATTGATTGCTACAATCTTTGTGTCACGGTCTGCCTCTTCCACAAAAAGCGAATATGTACACCCGTCAGAACCATGACCTATTACAGTCATCTTGCCGGGATAACGTCCGGTGACTTCATCTTTTCGGAAATGGATACCATAGATCGATCCATAAACAAAATTATTGAATATGGTCTGATCTTTGACATCCGCAAATTTCAAAGCACTGCAATTTGACTGAACATAACGCATCATAAAGGCACTCGGGTATCCTTGCCCCCCTTCAGGCAAACGGGAACCGTAATGGGGATTGAACTGCATATTGCGTATGAAACCGCCTTTGTCGCCTCCGCCTACCCAGATGCCTGCCCTCAAAGGCATTCCTGCCATATAGTCGACATAATGACCACTCGTGTCGTAGCTTGCCAAGTCGAGCCCCTTGTCAGCCGCCGCAAATGTCACATTGACGGCATAGACACCGTGACCCTGTCCCTGTATCATAAAAGGGGTCTTAAGCGGGTTTGCTGTGGAATTATCTCCCGAGGCAATGTTTGCCTGAACCAGAGTGATACCCCTCAGACCTGCACCCTTCTTAAGCTGTATCAAAGACTCACCGGCTTCTCCACCGGCACCACCGGAATAATTTGTAAAAATAGCAGTGCCGCCTCCCTGTGTGTGGTGCTGCACATCCCATGAACCGCGCAATTCCACTCCTTCAGGAACCACAACAGGTTTCTCAACCAGATATCTGCCTGCCGGAAGATAAACAGTTCCGCCCCCTTGCTCTTTTATCTTATCAAGCGCTTTCTGTAAAAGTTCCGACACATCTTCGGTTGGCTGATTGTTGTTGAATCCTGTAGCCTTAGGGAGATCCGCATAAAGCACCATATCAGAGGAAGGTCGCGGATGCACAGCTATGTCTGTGGCGATCCCTTTCGGTATAGGATCAAATTTGTATTTAGCACCGGTGAGAACTTCTATTTTGGCACCGTCGCTTTTATCTGTCACCTTCAATTTGTTTTTGTATCCTGAATTAACCGATTTGAGGGTACCGGTAGCGGATCCCAGATAAACATGGCGGTCAACTGTTGCAAAATCACATTGTGATAGAAGTGCGTTGCCACTGTTTATACTCAAGGCATACTCCGGATAGTCCGAAAAATTACAATTTTCAAATGAAAGCACACCAGCCTTACCGTCGCTCACCAACGGACCTGAAAAATCCACCCCGTTAAATTGGACCGATGTGGAAAAATCTTTAAAGAGATACACTGCGTTCCCCCCTTTGGCGGCTCCGAATCTCGAATTGGATACAAGTATGCCATAAGGATTTACGTCCGCCACATAAAGACTGTTTACGCAATCGTCTACATCTATTTCATATAACTGGGCGTTGGGTGCGTCGGCAAACCCCGGTTCGCGTCCGATCCAGATTCCGGTGTTATACCCTTTGATATTCAGATATGACACATACTCCCAATCCGAACGGTGCATCCGGAAACCTGTGGCATTCGTGAAAGTATGGGCTCTTACAGTGTCTTCTGAAGGGGCTCCGGGCAGTCCGGATTTTGCCCAATATTCCGGAGAGATTCTGACATTCTCGATCCTTCCTATGTCAGTGCAGACATGCACCTCTATCCCCTTGTTGAGCGCTGTCATATAACTGTCTTTCACATAATGAAGTTCGGTAGGGGTGGATAGAAATCCGTTGTAGGGGTTGACAAGCGTGACGTGTTCAATGGTGGCTCCGTCTCCTTGTGCCTGAAAGAATGTCCAGGGATAGGGCTTGACATCATTGATGTCTTGTTCAGGATACCATACCGACAAATTAGTGACTCCGGTGCTTTCGTTCATCTCAATAAAGCGGTCTGCAATACTGGTATAAGTGGTTCGCAAAGCGTTTCCCGCCTGAGAATCGTTCCACCAGCTTTCGACCGCTCCGTCGCTGTTGGGAGAGTCTTTACCGACACGGACTTCAAGCACCGTACCCAATACCTTTCCGTCATGAGCTGCGGGATCAGCCCAGTCACCACGCAATTGCACTCCGGCATGAAGCCTCAATACATATTCATAGTGAAATTTTTCATTGCTTTCAGATTTACCTTTTCTCACGCGGACATTTTTATTGCCAATCTGCGTGGAGTGAAATTCATAATTCCCTGACGGTATGTAGACCACACCTCCTCCATTCAGATATGCCGCGTCAATGGCTGACTGAAATGCCGCCCTGTTGTCGAATCCCGGCTCAGCTTTTGCCCCGTAATCCGTCACTATGTAATCAGACACGACCCAATCTTTTGTAGGGTAATCAGTAGGAATACTTTGTTGAATCCTGAACGATGTTCCCTCAGCTCTTGTCGGCATCGTCGGCGCAGACAATAGCAAAGCACTGATAAATAATAATTTGCAACACTGTTTCATTTATGGTATATTATTAGATGGTATTGTATTATGCACATCGGTAGCCAATCTGTCAGTCAGCCACTTTCAAAGTATATGCAAATATAGTGTTTTGGAATCAATTAAAAAAATTTATACCCATATATAATTATCCGGATTGACTATTTACAGACTGTTGGCAAGTACTGACAGGGGGAATAAATGCATATATATATCGGTTTAGAATTTGCCGGGGGCAAGCTCTATAACTTCGCAATCGCGCATGTCGGATCCGTCGATTGTCAGTTTTATCAATGTGCGCACACGATGCCATCCGGAAGTGCCGGCAGCCCCGGAATTAATGTGAAGCAGGTTCAGTTCCTTGTCAAACATCACTTTCAGGATATGCGAATGTCCGTCGACCATCAGATTGATTCCTTCTTCCTTCAGCAGCATCTTCATCCCTTTTGCCCACTTGCCCGGATAACCGCCGATATGGGTCAGCAACACTTTCACCCCTTCAATCTGAAAAATTTCCAATTCCTTACACTTTCTCTTTACCATACCGTGATCTATGTTGCCGCTTACGGCACGTACCGCAGGAGCAACTTCCTGCAGCCGCTCCACAATTGTGTAGTCTCCGATATCTCCGGCATGCCATATTTCATCACAATCATTGAAATGTATGGCAAACCGTTCATCCCAACAGCCATGGGTGTCGCTAAATATTCCGATTCTTTTCATTGTGTTGTAGATCTTTGTTTGTCTGTCGCAAAACTGCCATTCCGGGCATGACAGCCTTGCGATGAAGAAAAGAAGGCATCAAACTCAAAACTCAATATGGAACCGTGTTATACTGTCGTAACCGGTGCGAAGTGAAAAATTGGCTTTGTGCCGTTTAAGTATCTCCCCGATAAGGGTAAGCCCCAAACCCCTGCCCTCTTTCTTGGTTGTGAAAAAAGGACTGAACAACTTATGGGAAACCTCCTCAGAAATAGGGCTGCCGTTATTGGATATCTCCAACCAGACACCACCATCCTTTCCTCCTGTAGTTATATTGACAAATCCTTCACCGTCGATACTTTCAACTGCATTCTTAACGATATTGACAATCACCTGCTGCATCAAGGCAATATCTATATTTACTTTCAACTCCTTATCAGAAGACCGGAACTCCAACGATATGTTTTCGCCGGTCATCTCTTTGAGGAACGGAAGCATGCAGGTGATTTCATTGTTCAAATCCACTTCCCGCAACACGGGTTCAGGCAACTTTACCACATCGGCATATGCACTGATAAACGAACACATTCTTCCACATCTGTCGTCGCAACTTTCAATCACTTCCCTTACGTCATCTTCATCAGTGCTGTCGTGAAGCAATTCGAGAACCGATTTCACTCCTCCCATAGTGTTGTTCACCTCATGCGATATGATACGTATCACCTTCTCGTAAGCCTCTCTCTCAGCCTTCATCACTTCTTCAGTCAAGCTCTCGAGAAGATAGAAATGTCGGGGAAAACCTGTCTGAATGAAACTAAGATGGTAGCAGCGATACATCCTCACATCCCCTCTGCGGATTATCCGGTTCTCTCCCAAAGGAACTTCAGCCATTTTATGGGCAAGATCGGTCGGGAGCTTTTCCAAATCACATCCCAATGTCTCAGTATCCGACGGTATACCTGTTATCCTCAACATCGATTGATTGACCATGCTGACTTTTCCATTAAAGTCAAGCATCATAACCCCCATGGGGGAGGCATCTATAAGCAGACGCAGGAAACTGTCCTGTTCGAGATTACGCAAACGTTCGTTGCGCAACTTATCTATCAAAGAATTGAACAGCTTTACAATCTTATCCGCGTTATATTCCCCCACTTTTGTAAGACGGTTATTGAAATCCTGCGCCGCGATCAATTCCATACCCTTCATTGCCGTAGCCGAAGGCATTATCACGCTTCTCAGCAGCATGATCAATAATACAATCGCAACCGCACACACCGCATATATCCACCATAGCTTTTCTGCGGGAAGTAAATAAACCATTGCCCCGACACCTATGATACATACAGATATTAGAAAAAACAATATCTTCATCTCATTCCATATTTCTCCATACGGCGGTAAAGGGTCTGACGTGTTATCCCTAATATACGTGACGCCTGCGTCAGGTTGCCTTCCGACTTCGCCAACGCTTCCTCTATGGCAAGTTTCTCCATATCGTCAAGAGTTCCTGCCGGTTTTAAATCTACTGAATCCGCATTTATCCCTTCCATTGAAGAAAATGTCTCTTTCTCCAAGCGGTTGCCACCTATCAGGACTGCACGTTCCACCATATTTTTCAGCTGACGGATATTACCCGGATATGGGAGACGGGAAAGAAATTCCATTGCATCTGAAGAAATCTCCGGAATGCCGGTTCCGGAGCGTTGTGCCACTTCCGATATGAAATGACGCACAAGAAGCGGTATGTCGTCCCTTCGTTCGCGCAATGCAGGAAGACGAAGGGTGATCAGATTGATACGGTAGAAAAGATCTTCCCTGAATGTACGCTGAGACACCATCGAACTGAGATCGGCATTGGTGGCGCACACCACACGGATATCTACTTTTTTAGGACGGCTGTCGCCCAAGGGTTCGAATGTGTGCTGTTGAAGCACCCTTAACAGTTTCACTTGGCAACTCATGTCAAGATCTCCTATCTCATCAAGAAAAATTGTGCCCTTATCAGCCATTTCAAATCTACCCTTCCTGGCTGTCACCGCACCGGTAAACGCTCCTTTGGCATGACCAAACATCTCACTCTCAAAAAGAGTTTGCGATATTCCTCCGAGATTCACCATTACAAACGGAGCTGTTTTCCTTTTGCTGTTGATATGAATGGCATTGGCGATCATCTCTTTGCCGGTGCCATTCTCACCCAAGATAAGAACAGGGGCATCGGTAGGCGCTATACGCTCCACGGTTGAAAGAAGTTCTATAAGTGACTTGTTGTTTCCGATTATTCCACCACGGTTGAATGATGTCGGGGTCTGATCTTCTTTGGAATTAAGACTTAGTGCTGTCTTCACACGCTGAAGCAACACATGGTTGTTCCATGGTTTTGAGATAAAATCGTATGCACCGGCTTTCATCCCTTTCACTGCAAGTTCGATGCTTCCCCATGCTGTGATCAGAATCACTGGAGTCTCAGGTTGGAATATTCTGGTTTTCATCAACAGCTCTATACCCTCCTCTCCTGTTGTGGAGCGGGTATAGTTCATGTCCATGAGTATCAAGTCATACTCTACGGCACGTATCTTTGCAAGAGCCTCATCAGGATTTTCAGCATAATCCACCACATATCCCGCCCTTTTCAGCAGAAGTCCGAGAGACAAACGTACGGCACTATCGTCATCAATAATAAGAATCATATTTTCAAAATCCATCTATCATTTGTCAATCTATGGATTCGGCTCAGGAGGAAAGGTAGAAAGGGAAATTTCTGAGCATTCATAGATCTGAATTTATGAATCGGATGCAAATATAGTCACTAATTGCCGTTTATGCAATTTAGAGTTGCATAAGATTTTGGAAGCAATTGTTTTTATGGCTGCGCGCACGATGCGATCCAAGGATCGCATCACAGAACAAATCAAGGAGAAATATAGCTGCTTGCCAATTGATAATTACTAATTGATAATTGCCAATTGATTTAACTACCTCACAATTGCATCGAAATCCGCTTCTATACCCGTATTATTCTGATAATCCCAAAGTGTGAGACTGCGTATCTGGTAATAGTAATTCCAGAACAGATAGAGTTCATTGACATATTCCCGACGTGCCTCATCTTTTTTCACACGGGAGTCGTTAAGGTCAAGGGTGGAAATCTTACCGATAAGAAACGTCTCCACATTTGTGGCATATCTCTTTTGGGCGATCTCATCAGCACGCCTTGCTGTCTCAAGCTGCCGAAGCTGATTGCCATAACGTTCAACAAGGATAAAGAGATTCTGATTGAAATTCATGTTCTCCTGGCGCACCTGGCTTTCCACAAGCTTACGGTTGCTCTCTGCAACCTTGACAAGACCTTTTCTTCTACCCCAGTCTACCAACGGAATCTGAAAACCGATCTCTACTACCTGATTGTCTTTTAGATTCTGATACCCTCCGGCAAAATTTTTATCCGTGCCGGTGTAACCGATCTGTGCAAAAAGATTGATCTCCCTTTGTGCTCCTTTCGCCTTCGCCACCTCATAATCGGCTTCAAGCTGACGGCGGACCATATTCTTTGCAAACTGATTATTTGTAAGCGCCTTCTCCAGGGCATCGGCATAATTGATCTCCACTTCGGGCACATCCAACGGAATCTCCGGTTGAATGTCTACATTTTCCCCATAGTCGAGGAAAGATCGGAGATTGAACATATTGCTTTTTAAATTGCTTTCGCAATCTGTAAGATCTGTCTTTGCATTGAGAAGGTTGAGTTCCATCTGGAGAAGGTCGTTCTGGCTTATCTGCCCCATTTCCCGCTTCACTTTCGCCACTTCATATAGCCTTTCGGCATTTTCAAGATTCTGCACGGCGATCTGATGATTCTCCTGTGCCATGAGCAATGAAAAATAATAACTGATTGCCGTACGCGCCACATCTTCAGTCGCGCTTAAGAACTGAGCCTTCGCCTCTTCATATCTTACCGGCTCTATCTTACGGTCCCATTTCAAATTGTTGACCCCGAAAATAGGTTGAGTAAGCGTGAATGCCACCGGTATGGTCATAAACCGGTTGTAGGGATTTGAAGCAAGCTGCCGATAAAAATCGAGCGAAGTATTGACAGAAACCTTACCTCCGGTCAGCCATATATTCTGAGTCACGGAAAGTTCTCCATCAAGCTGCAGATAATTATTTCTGACAAAACTATAGCTTCCGTCGCTCTCCATATAGGCGCTATACTGTTTTCTATAAGAGGGAAGCGTGGCATTCAGCGACACTTCCGGGAGAAGTTCAGCCCGATACGAACGGTAGCCCCAATAG
>JAIDJJ010000610.1 GCA_029052265.1 Muribaculaceae bacterium | reverse complement strand
GTATCACTGTGCTTGCAGGGCTCAATGGATGTGGAAAATCTACTTTATCAAGGTGGCTATATGGATTTGTTCGCTATTCAAATGCTTTTGACGATATGGTTGACAAAGGATTTTCTCAGAGAATAAACGAGAAGATCAAGCGGCTTTACGACATATTCAGAAGAGTGGATGTATGGGCAGGAAATGATTTTCAGACAAGAATTTTATATACCACATCCAATCTGGAGGATACGGCTACATTCCTCATTGATTATGCAAAAAAATTATCTACCTTAATTGAATCAAATTGGGATAAGGCAGAATTAAGAATACATGGAGATTGGCTTTGGAGAGCCTTGGATATTGACAATGAAAAAGATTTGAATTTGAGCGATCGGTTGAATCTATTTCTGGATAATATCCAGAAGTTTGTTTCAGACATACTTAATGAAGCTATTAAAGTAAAAGCTAATAGTTCTAAAAAAACGCTCTTCAA
Organism: Muribaculaceae bacterium; assembly: GCA_029052265.1. GTDB lineage: Bacteria > Bacteroidota > Bacteroidia > Bacteroidales > Muribaculaceae > Lepagella. The sequence goes on along the minus strand of JAIDJJ010000610.1, from coordinate 7,398 downwards.
TTTTATTGAAAATGGCTTAATGTTGGAAGGTGCAGCTCCGGACAAAATTGAATTCATTGAAAATGGGACGTCATTGATAGAAAATGGAAGGTTTATGCACCCCATAAGTTTGAAAAGAGCCATATATATTGATTCTCCCATGGCTATTTCTAATATGTCGCAGCGTAATTATAATAAGATATGGGATGAATTTGGCGTTTTGATGGCTGATAATCTGAAAGAAATGCCATGTGATTCCTCTTCCATTGCGCTGGAATTGCGTTATACGCTGGGTGGAAATATTGTTATGAAGGATGAGGATCTTTCTTTTAAACAACTGCGCTATGTTAGAAAGGCGGATGGACTTGATATTTCTATTGATGAACTGGCTACAGGGATGAAGTCTTTCGCTTATCTATTGAGATTACTTGAAAATGGATATCTTGACAGCGAGACCCTTTTGATAATTGATGAGCCGGAAGCTCATCTTCATCCCCAGTGGATTTTTAAATTTGCGAAAATACTTGTTCTTCTTAATAAAAAGCTTGGTGTTAAAATTATGATTGCAAGCCATAATCCGGATATGGTAGCTGCAATAAGTGCCATTTCCGAAGCTGAGGGCTCTTCTGCCAATACAAATTTCTATCAAGCTGAAAAAGTGCCCGGTACCCTCAGATTCGATTTCAAACATTGCGGCAATGATATTTCTCCAATTTTTGAATGTTTCAATATTGCTATTGACCGTATTGATTCATACAAGCCATCATTGGATCAAGATTGATAACAGTTTGAATAAATACAAATATTGTTAGTTTAATCATGGGTGATATTTTCCATTGTCCTGAATATCTTAATTTGCATCCTCTGATGTCTGAGTATCCTTCTTCATTGAGTCTTTTGTCTGACAGGGATTATGGAGACGGCTGTTATTTTAAAGGGTATGATATTCCCTCGATAGATCTTGACAGTTATGAAAAAAGTATTGAAGGATCAAATGACTGTACTGCAGATGGGGTGATTGGAATTGCTGAAACAATTGGCAAAGACGTTGGAAATAAGAGATTATTAATCACAGAACTACGGATGGGATATGAGAATTGCAACAATTTGAGTTTCTCAAATATTATGAGAAAATATAACCATTCGTGTGATATCCTCCGGTTTAAAAGCTACGATTGTAAAATTGACAATAAATTTGCGTTGATATTCAAACCTAAGGTTGTTGCTCAAGCAAGGAGACTGGTATTTAGTTGGAGTAAAGAAAGTTCAAAACGAGCAGCTAAAGACTGGAGTGTCCTCTGTCCGGAGTCGTTTTGCAACTATATTAATTATGGAAAAGAGCCACCATTGAAACCTACTGAAAAGACTGTGGGTATAGTTGACAAATGGAAGGAAAATAAATCACTCACTTCATTCGAACAATTTAATGACTTAATCTCTGAAATGAGGAATTATTTATACGAAATGAAGAATAAGTATCTGATTGCTGATCTTAAATATATTGAAGGTAATATAAGTATTTTATTTGATTCCATTTCATTTCCATTAGGTGATGACGGAGAGTTGTCTCGTTGGCTGGTAAATGATTTTAGGACAGAATTCTTTTCAACATAAATAATAAGTTGTCTTTCCTAGATTATAGTGGTTGAGAGCCACTATAATCTGGAACGCACCTCACAAAAACTTAAGAAAATAGAACGCTTCTCAAAAAATCTGCTACATTGCTACAATTGATTAAATGTCATATTCTTAAGTCCTAAGCGAAATTGTGTCATATCCACATTGTATTCTTGGAACATTAATCCATTTTATACAATAAATAAGGGTTGTCAGAGGTTGTTATTGTGAGACCGTTTACACTCTAAAAAACCTCTTGAATTATGAAAGGAATAGTACTGGCGGGCGGCTCCGGCACCCGGTTGTATCCCATTACTAAAGGCGTCTCAAAGCAGATGCTTCCCATCTACGACAAACCGATGGTGTATTATCCGGTATCGACTCTCATGCTTGCCGGAATACGAGATATACTCATCATATCTACTCCACAAGATCTTCCGGGATTCAAACGTCTGCTCGGCGATGGTTCGGATTACGGTGTGCATTTCTCATATGCCGAACAGCCCAGTCCTGACGGTCTCGCACAGGCGTTTATAATTGGCAAGGATTTTATCGGCGATGATTCCGCGTGTCTGGTGCTCGGTGACAATATTTTTCACGGAGCAGGATTCTCCGGTATACTGAAAGAAGCGGTTGAAAATGTTGAAGCGTGCGGAAAGGCAACAGTGTTCGGTTATTGGGTCAATGATCCCGAGCGGTATGGAGTAGCTGAATTTGACAATGATGGGAACTGTCTGTCGATTGAGGAGAAGCCGGAATATCCGAAATCGAATTATGCCGTGGTCGGTCTCTACTTCTATCCTAATAAAGTGGTCGACATAGCCGCCAATATCAAGCCTTCTGCACGCGGCGAGTTGGAAATCACAGCAGTAAATCAGGCATTTCTTAAGGATGGAGATTTGAAAGTGCGGAAATTGCCCCGGGGGTTTGCATGGCTTGACACCGGCACGCACGACTCTCTTGCCGAGGCATCGATCTACGTGGAGGTGCTGGAGAAACGTCAGGGACTTAAGATTGCGTGTCTCGAAGGGATCGCCTATGCCAACGGTTGGATCACCGCCGACAAGCTTCGCGAGCTTGCAAAACCCATGTTGAAAAACCAGTACGGTCAATACCTTATGAAGATCGCCGACGAATCTAAACTGCAGAAGTTTAATTAATTCATAATTCATAATGCATTATAAATTATGAATTCATGTAAAATGGAAACAATAAAGACTGACATAGAAGGCGTGGTTATAATCGAGCCGCGCATATTCAATGATGCCCGGGGATACTTCTTCGAGAGCTATTCCAAAAGGGAGTTTGATGAAAAGGTATGCCCCGTGGATTTCGTACAGGACAACGAGTCGTGCTCCACACGTGGTGTGATGCGTGGACTGCATTTCCAGCGTCCGCCATACGCACAGGCTAAGCTTGTGCGCTGCGTGAAAGGTGCTGTACTTGACGTGGCTGTCGATATCCGCAAGGGGTCACCGACCTACGGGAAACATGTGTCGTGCCTGCTGACCGAAGACAATCACCGCCAGTTCTTCATTCCGCGCGGTTTCGCGCACGGTTTCGCGGTTCTGAGCGACGTTGCGGTTTTCCAGTACAAGTGTGACAACTACTATCATCCGGAATCCGACGGAGGTATCTCCATCGCTGACCCTACACTCGGAATAGATTGGGGGATTACCCTTGACGAGGCTATTCTTTCAGAAAAAGACCGGAAGCATCCCCGTCTAAAAGACTTCGAATCTCCGTTTAGCGTTGTCCGTTGATTATTGTCAGAGATGTCTGACCAGGCTGACAACTGACAACGCACAACTTCACAACCCTCCCACGGTGTAAAATGTTGTTAATATGAAACAGAAATATAAAAAATCAATATGGATGATTCATTACAACATAATTTACCCTTGAATAATAATCGCAGACCGAATGTCGGAAAATTCCTTGTGGGGAATGCCTGCATATTGATATCCACTATTTTTTGGGGAGTCAATGTGTCAGTAACTAAAGCCCTTATACCGGAGTGGATGAGTTCTGAAGGAGTGACGGCGGTACGTCTGATAGGTGGATGCATATTATTCTGGCTCGTTTCTCTTTTTGTGCATTGCGATAAAATCTGCCGACATGACTGGAAAAAAATTGTGCTCGGAGGAACGGTCGGTCTTTTCGGCTTCATCTATCTCTTTGTGATGTCGCTGAAATATGCCAATCCGATTGATGTGTCGATAATCATGACATTGCCTCCTTTATTTGTAATTCTTATGGGGGTTATATTTCTTCATCGTCGCCCATCTAAACTTGAGTATCTCGGTATTGTGGTGTCGTTTGTCGGTGCCGCAGTTGTCATACTTGCCGCCGGGGGAGGAGACGCAGGAAAAAACAATCTTATCGGTATCCTGCTTGCCATTGCTTCATGTATTTGCTATGCGTTCTATCTTGTCATACTTGAAGGACCGAGCCATACATATCGTCCGGTCACAATGCTGCGATGGGTGTTCCTTTTCGCCGCCATCCCGGCAATCGCCCTTACTGTCGGCTTCGATAAAATGCCCATCATCCATACGGAAAAGTTTATCCCCTGGATTGAAATCGGTTTCATTCTCCTTTGTCCTACCTTCATAGCTTACTTTCTTGTTCAGCCGGCAATAAAGGATATAGGTTCGGAAATGGTTTCGATTTATCAATATTTACTTCCTGTGTTTGCGACAATCTCCGCAGTGTTGATGGGACTCGACCACCTGAAATGGATACAGGTAGGCGCGATGCTCATAATAGTCGCCGGAATGGTGCTTACAAACATCGGCAAAAAACGCCGCATCGCGCTTAATCATATTGAGAGCTCCAAGAATTAGCTTTGGGGTATGTTTTTGAGATTCGGGAGAAATACCGCGATTATTCCCAACAGTGGTGTATATGCACAGAAGTAGTATACTGCCTCTATTCCGTAGGTGTCGGCAAACTCTCCGAGCACAGCCGAAGCAATGCCTCCAACTCCGAAAGCGAAGCCAAAGAAGAGTCCGGAAATCATTCCGAGTTTTGTAGGAAGCAATTCTTGTGCGTATAAGAGGATTGCCGGAAATGCCGATGATAGGGTGAAGCCGGCACAAAAACTTAGAATGGCTGTAAGCGGTAGCCCGACATGGGGAAGTAATAATGAAAATGGGGCGGTTCCCAAAATAGATACCCATATCACAAGTTTCCTGCCATAACGGTCTCCGATGGGTCCGCCTACAAGTGTGCCGGCGGCTGTGGAGACTACGAATATGAAAAGGAATATCTGCGACTGTGATACGGATACGTGAAACTTGTCGATCAGATAGAAAGTATAGTAGCTTGATATGCTCGCCATGTATATGTATTTCGAGAAAATGAGAAGCATTATTATGCAGATAGTGAATATCGTCATTTTCTTTGAAAGCGGGAGCTTTGCATGTTTTTCCTTTTTCGTGTCGGATGCTTTCAATTGACGTAGATAATTTCCATACCATCTGCATACGGGACGCATTGCAAGGAAGCATAGCGCGGCGAAAATGAGAAACCACATTACGTAATGCCTGTTGTGGGGAGCCACGATCACGGCTACGAGCAATGGGCCTACAGAACCACCGAAATTGCCTCCTACCTGAAATACGGATTGTGCGAATCCGCGGCGTTCATGTCCGGCGAGCGATGTTATTCGCGAGGCTTCCGGATGAAGTGTTGCGGAACCGATGCCGACCATGAATACTGCCAGCAGGATCCCCGGTAGGGTGGAGCAGTAAGAAAAAAGGATGATTCCTATTGCCGTGGAACACATGCCGGCAGGTAGACTGTATACAAAAGGGCGTCTGTCAAACGCGTAACCCACCACAGGCTGGAAGATGGAGGCGGCAAGCTGATAGACAAGAGTGATGAGCCCGATCTGTGCAAAGTTGAGATCAAGGTCTGTCTTCAGCATAGGGTATACTGCAGTGATGACAGATTGCAGGAGGTCGTTCAGACAATGAGAGGCACAGAGAGCCAGCAATATCGGGAAAGCCGGCATCGATGCGAGGTTCTTCAGTTTTGATAGAAAGTTCATGAATATGGATTGTTGCGGTGCAAAATTACAAAATATCTTCCGGTGATACAAATTGGAGGAAAAGCATTCAGCCGGTACAATACAAACCCTGATTGTTCGTGTTATAATAAAGGGACAGGAAGATATTTGTGGATGATTGTGATAAAAAAGATTGAACTATACAACTTGATTGTGTAGACTTGGTGAATGGCAGATGTGATGACACCGGAGCAGCGTAGCCGTTGCATGGCTGCGATAAGGGGAAAAGATACCAAACCTGAAATACTGGTGAGGAAATTCTTGTTCTCAAAAGGATTGCGCTATCGTGTCAACAATCGTAAACTTCCGGGTTCTCCGGATATTGTGCTGAAAAAGCATAAGACGGTTGTCTTTATCGACGGTTGTTTCTGGCATGGGCATGAGGGATGCCGGTATTATAAAATGCCTAAATCAAACGTCGATTTCTGGGAACGTAAGATAAGCCATAACAAGGCACGTGACGTTTCAAACACAGCTGTACTCAAGTTGATGGGATGGAAAGTTATCAGGGTGTGGGAATGCGATATAAAGACCAGGGAGAGGAGGGATTTCACTCTTCGGAAGCTTTTCGAAGAGATAACGGGAGAAGGTGTGCATGAAAATGCATTACCCATGACAGAATCTCCAATAGCAGCTGAACCTCTTGCTCCGTATGGGGAAGAGGAATAAACTACTCCCGGTTCGGGCGGTCTAAAGGGAATATTAAATGCCAATTACAATTTTACATAATATTGAAACAAAATGAAAACGATGATTAAGATTTTCTTTCTTCTTGCAATGTTTTGTGGGGTGACTGTGGTTTGTCATGCAGAGGAGTCTTCTGTGCCGACAATTGAGGTCATCGGGTCTGCTACGATCAATATTGTTCCCGATCGGATTACCATAGAAATCGGTATGGAGGAATATTATAAAGAAAAGTTGTTTGGCGACAGTACGATAGTAAAACTATCGGAAATTGAAAATAATGTGCGTAATGCATTGAATAAGGCGGGTGTGCCTGATTCACTGATTGTAGTGTCGGATATGGGCAACTATCGGAATCGTAGCGTATCTCCCAATTTCTTGATGGCAAAAAGGTTGTCGGCAATAGTGTCGGATTTCAATCAGATCGAGAAAATTTCAGATAAGTTAGACCGTAAGGGGGTATCAAGCTTCAATATCATAAAAATCGATAATACAAAGATTGAGAGCTACAACCATCAGGGACTTAAGGCTGCTCTTGATGCCGCAAGGGAAAAAGCTGAATTTATTGCTGAAAATGAAGGTATGGTTATTACGATGCCTTATGAAATTATAGAGAACGGTCCGAATTATTATGAGACTCCTACGTTCAGTAATGTGTCGTTCGACAGCGGTTCGGGAATGGATAACATTCGCCGTATCGTTCGTCGTTACAGCGTGAAGGTCCGTTACTTCTTTTCTCCGAAAGACAATCTTGTAAAATAAATAAAACAAATTAAAATTATGAAAATCAAGAATGCTATTCCGGATTCATACAAGACTAATGAAGCCTATATGAGCATCCTCAGCCGTGTAAGTGTAAGACGATATACAGATCAGCCGGTTTCATCAGATCAGATGTCGGCGATCCTGCATGCGGCAATGAGTGCGCCGAGTGGTGTAAACAAGCAGCCGTGGGAATTTATAGTGGTCGATAATCCGATTTCCTGCGTTGTCGGCTCATCACAGACTCGCCCTGCCGGGACTGGTCAGAGATATTTACTTGCCTC
>JAIDJJ010000061.1 GCA_029052265.1 Muribaculaceae bacterium | reverse complement strand
ATATATTGAAATTGAAAATGAGTCCCATATTGCATATTTTAAACTTATTAATATGGGTTTGGACACAGGCAGAGGATTAAATTTCTGCCTGTGTCTTGATTTAAGATCCGGTGAAATAATATAAAATCACCAATTACCGGCATCCCAATCAGAATCGCTGGAAGGAGCGACATCTACACCGATATCAACTTTTTCCAATTCTGTGTTAGTCTCGAGTTCCTTTTCAAGGTTCTTTGAAAATTCGTCAATTTTTGATTCGGGGGCACCGATGCCGACAGAAGAGGATTTGCTTTGTATTTGGGTGGAGCTGACAGTGACGTACTTTATGAGATCTTTAAGTGTATCTCTGTCATGCACTGTCAAGACGTGTTCCTTGCTTCTCGTGAATTTGACAAACACTTCCTGGTATTTATCTTCGCTTACACCAATGCAAATTGCGATCTTGATGGCATTTTTGAACCATCCGTTTTCCCAGAGCTTTTCTACTTCTTTTTCCCAATTGTCATTAGGCATACCGTCGGTAAGGAGAATTATCACCGGAGCATATGACCCTGAGGCATTAGTCATGAAACCTTTGGTCTTTGATAATTTGCTGTTGAGTTCGTGACATGCTTCTCCGAAAGATGTTGCACCTTTTGCAACTAAATCTCTCCATTGAAAAGTCTCCGCATCCAACGGTTCGGGATACATCCATTCGATTCCGGTAGCAAATTCCAGGCAAGCGATTTTAATTTTGGCATCCGCATTTTTTTCTGCTATTTCTTTAAGTTCCGGAATAGTTTCACGTATGGCTATATTTACAGAAGCCATTTTGTCTCCCTCCATACTCCCTGACGAGTCGACTAAAAAGAATACAGTCATAACTCTGCGGGGCATTTCTTTGATATCATCAAAAGCACTCATATCTTATATATTTCTATATTGGTGAATAATTTTTATTGATTTCACAGTTTTATTATTCCAGAAGTGTCTTTGGAAAATTTGATTGTCACTCCGGGTATGAGAGGTATCACCCCCTGAGGAGATATGGTCCTGAATTTGTTGTCAGGAGTAATTGCCTGCCATTCGAAGGATGATAGATTTCTGATTGCTTTTTTCGCGGGATTCTGAGGATTGGTTATTATTTCACCGATCACTTTCCCATATTCTTTATCAGAAGAAATATGGCAGCTATAGATTTTTTGTTCAGGTGTTAACGGAATCCTGTATCGTCCCACTTCAAGGAAGGGTACGTGCTGGAAAGTCCTTCCACACTCAATACATTTTGATGTCTCGGCAGATATGTTATGAAATGTCTCTTTCCCACACACCGGACATTTGGCATACATAGATCTGATTTGGACAAGCCTTTTCAACCAGTCAATCTCCATAACTCTTTTTTCAGGAGTATGCATGGCTTCCTTTGAAAAAGTCTTTACAAAAGCATCACGTATCAACGCAGGAAATAGAGGCCAACGCTGTATTACATTTGTATGTATTCCGTTGACCGGACGGTTGGAATTGTCAGAGGGATCAAGGATAAATACAGAATTTTTACCATTAAGTATTTTTTCCGCGTTTGTGGTCAGACATGGACATGAAATAGCTTTGGCACCCTCGAACGGGCGGTTCATAAAAATGAGAATGAAGAGAATGACAGACAGGGAGAAATAGTCTGTGTAGATGTCGGGAAGCTTTTCTCCATCAACTATTTCCGGAGCCATATATCCACCTTTTCCTGCAATTCCCATATTCGTTCCATGTGGTGCGACATTGTCATTATCGCAGATGAGAACATGCCCTGTCTGCGGATTTATGAAGAAATTGCCGTCGTTCATGTCCTGATAGCTATATCCCAGGATATGAAGCTGCTGGAATGCTGAACAAATTTGCAGACATGCATCAAGAAGGACATTTACAGAAGGGAATTTTACTTTTGCCATCATAAACATTCCGACTTCTTCGTAACCCTTAGGGCGTAGTTTCATAAGATAGCCGAAACTGCCAAAAGCTTTTTCTGTCACAGCCTCCGGCCAAAGGAAATTTGGAGTTGGTGCACCTTGTTTCACATTGTTTTCCAAATTGGAATAAAATTTGGCTTCGTCAATGAAATTCTGGGTATACCATTTCAGGGCATAGTCATGACCTTGATAATCTACCTGATAGACTATTCCTTGACCGCCTCTGCCC
>JAIDJJ010000609.1 GCA_029052265.1 Muribaculaceae bacterium | reverse complement strand
CTTTTTGTTTTGGAGGGGTAGGTGTTTCTCTCATTTGCGGTGCAAAGTTAGGAAGTTTTTTTGAACTGTGCAAATTATTTTGCAATATTTTTTTGAAATTTATATTCCATAAATTGGATTATGCTTTGTAAAAAATTGATAACAAATATTATATGCTATAAAAATTTTTTTTATTTTTTTTGCTTCCGTATGTGTCGGATAAAAGAAAAAATAGGAATATGAGTGTTGTTTGTGTCATGAATTTTTTTTTGTTGAGTGTTCTGATCCTTCTAATGAAATATGGGAATGAGGAATTGGGAATGAATATTTCGTTATGCAGTATCGAAGATTTTTATTAATTTTGCTTTATATATCGGTGGCATGGCTGCCGGATAACAATAATAATTGAAACCATTAAAAAACTCTATATAATGACAGTTACTGACAGATTTCTAAGCTATGTGGCTTTCGACACGCAGAGCGACGAACTTACCAATATGACTCCGTCCACTCCGGGACAGATGATTTTTGCCGAATACCTCAAGGAGCAGCTTGAGAAAATGGGTCTTGAAGAGATTTCATTGGATAATAATGGTTATCTGATGGCTTCATTACCTGCCAACTGTGACACGAAGGCTCCCGTGATCGGTTTCATAGCACACCTTGATACGTCTCCCTACATGCGTGGGAAGCACGAAAAACAGCGTATCGTCAATAATTATGACGGTAAGGAGATACTTCTTAACAAGGATGAAAACATTGTGCTCTCATCCGAAGAATTTCCGGAACTCCTCAATTATATTGGTCAGGATCTGATTGTGACAGACGGCACGACTCTTCTTGGCGCGGACGACAAAGCCGGCATCGCAGAAATAATTACAGCAATATCATATTTGCAGGCTCATCCTGAAATCAAACACGGAAAAATAAGGATTGCATTTAATCCGGACGAGGAAATAGGGCAGGGTGCACATAAATTCGATGTGGAAAAATTCGGTGCAGAATTTGCCTACACTATGGATGGGGGTGCCGTCGGTGAGCTGGAATATGAAAACTTCAATGCCGCAAGTGCAAAAGTCACGATAAAAGGCCGCAACGTTCATCCCGGAAGCGCAAAACATAAGATGATCAATTCCATGCGTGTGGCAACACAGTTTATTGTGATGTTACCACGTTGGGAGACTCCCGAGCATACGGAAGGTTATGAAGGTTTCTACCATCTTGTCGGTATAGAGGGTACGGTAGAGAAAACAGTTCTCTCATACATAATCAGGGATCATGACCGCGCACGGTTTGAGAGCCGGAAGAAGGAGATAGAGCATCTTGTCCGCAAGACCAATATGGAGTTCCCTGGATGTGCATCAGTGGAGATAAAAGATCAGTATTATAACATGCGTGAGAAAATCGAACCAGTGATGCATGTTGTCGAGCTTGCTGAAAAGGCTATGCGTGAAGCCGGCGTGGAACCCAAGGTTCAGCCTATCCGTGGCGGCACAGACGGCGCCCAGCTTTCGTTCAAAGGTCTTCCTTGTCCTAATATTTTTGCCGGTGGCGAGAATTTTCATGGACGCTATGAGTTTGTCGCTATACCTTCCATGGAAAAAGCTACAGATGTTATTGTCAACATTTGCCGTCTTGCAGCAGAGTGAACAAATTGGATAAACCTATTTTGATAGTGATAACAGGGCCGACAGCCTCAGGGAAGTCGGCCCTTGCTGTCGAGGTGGCACGTCGTCTCGACACCGAAATCATATCGTCTGACAGCAGGCAGATATATCATGGCATCCCTATTGTCACGGCTACACCGACAATTGAAGAAATGGGAGGGGTGTGCCATCATCTTATCGACATATTGCCTCTTGACGCCTATTACAGCGCAAGCGAGTTTGAACAGGATGCCTTGCGCATATCCAGTCATTTATTTGAATCAAGGGGCGTGGCTGTGGTTTGCGGAGGGTCGATGATGTATGTGGATGCCCTCTGCAATGGCATCGACGATATTCCCACAGTTCCTGACGACATCCGGAGATCGCTTATGGATGAATGGAATGATAGGGGAGATGAATGGCTTCTGTCGCAACTTCAGTCACTTGATCCGGTGCACTATGAAAGGGTGGATAAGAGAAATATGAAAAGAGTTTTTCATGCAGTAGAGATCAGTGTGACAGCCAACAAACCATATAGCTCATTAATAACCGGGATGAAAAAGGAGAGGGATTTCGAGGTTCTTAAAATCTGTCTTGACGGGGAGAGGGAAAAGCTTTTTGAAAGGATCAACAGCAGAGTGCTGCGAATGATGGATGCAGGGCTTG
>JAIDJJ010000608.1 GCA_029052265.1 Muribaculaceae bacterium | reverse complement strand
TAAGGACTTGGCGGGTTCTTGATTTTTAGCCTCGGCGAGGTATAAACTGAAATATACTTACTTTTTCAGTGCCCTCCTTTTGAAGATCGCTTTTTTTATCGACTGACAAATCGCTCCGTGGATACATCTTATTGAATCACACGACAGAATTACTTTTATCACCATTGATCAGGGCAAGCAACTCCCGGATTGCTTCCTCGGAAGGGATATTTTTCTTTACCAACGTTTTCCCTTTATAAAGACTCACTTTCCCCGGACCGGCTCCTACATATCCATAATCGGCATCAGCCATTTCTCCGGGTCCGTTGACAATGCAGCCCATCACTCCGATCTTAAGCCCTTTAAAACCTTCTGTCGCAGCCTTTACACGAGCCAAAGTCTTCTGCAAGTCAAACAATGTTCTGCCGCATCCGGGACACGCTATATATTCTGTCTTGCTAATCCGCAGACGTGCTGCCTGCAGCAAACCCAATGCCAATGAATTGATCTCCTCCTGACTGAATGCCGGTGCATCTATAGAAATGCCGGCACCATATCCGCCGAGCAACAACGGACCGAAATCAGCCCCTGCCTTTATCTGCAAGTCCTCAAGATCCGTATCCGTATAAGACATCCTGATAAATACAGGATTATTCCCTCCCATCGCGACAAACCTGTCTATCCATGACGCTACCTCTCCGGGTCGGTTAAGATTCTCCGAATGCACCACTACCGGAGCATTGTCGTCAAAAAGGGCTGGCTCCACAGAAGCGTCGGCATCATGCCATCCTCCGGGTATTGTTTGAAAATCAATACCTGCGACGAGAGGATAATCCACACCCTCAAAGCCGATGACATCAACTGCATAATCCCGGCTTGCCCCCTCTCTCACAAATGAGGGCTCAGCCACAGGTGCATGACCCTGCCTGCCACATATATAATCCCTGAGTTTGCATGCTACCGGAATCTCGTTTTCCGGATCTTCCGTAAGCGACACCCTTATGGTGTCTCCTATTCCCTCTCCGAGCAGCGTGCCTATACCGACTGAGCTCTTGACCCTCCCGTCTTCTCCATCTCCAGCCTCGGTCACTCCCAGATGCAAGGGAAACGACATTCCCTCTTCTTTCATCTTTCGGTCAAGCAGCCGGACAGTCTCAACCATTACCACCACATTCGATGCCTTGATAGAAATGACAATATTGTCAAAATCCTCTTCTCTGCATATCCTTAAAAATTCCAATACAGATTCCACCATACCGGCTGGAGTGTCGCCATACCGGCTCATTATCCTGTCGGACAATGAGCCGTGGTTCACTCCAAGTCTCACCGCTGTGCCGTGAGTCTTACAGATATTGAGAAAAGGCACAAGCGTTTCCCTGATTTTCCCGATCTCTGCAGCATATTCTTCATCGGAAAATTCCAATTTCTTAAAGGTGCGGGCGGCATCCACAAAATTACCGGGATTAATACGCACTTTCTCACATGTGGTGGCAGCCTTGAAGGCTGCATTTGGATTGAAATGCACATCAGCCACAAGCGGCACATCACATCCGGCGGCATCAAGCCCTTTCCTGATTGCCGACATATTCTCCGCCTCCCTCACACCCTGTGTCGTGAGACGGATTATCTCCCCTCCGGCTGCGGCAATCCGTAATGCCTGCGCCACACTCCCTTCAGTGTCAAGGGTAGATGTATTGTTCATTGATTGGATCCTGATTGGATTGCTTCCTCCGATCCCCACTTTCCCGGCATGAGCCTCACTACTCTCACGCCGGCTATAGTTATATATGCTCATTTTGTCAAGTTGTCGATTTGATAGGTTGTATGTAGGTTGTCCGGGAGTTTAGATTCTTCAGCCGAAGAATTTTCATCCCAAGGGATAGCCCCGGCTTCAACCATAAACGGTCAGTATATTCCGAAACGTAACGCTATTTTATCATTGTAAGCAGAAACACACTGCAAAAGCCAACCGTATACCCGGCAAGAACCTGCCATACTGTGTGCCGACCGAGCCACACACGGGCAGACCCGAGCAGTCCGGCAAGACCTATTGTCAGCAGAAGCCAAAAGAATATTTCCGGTTCGGGAGAACCGTCTTTGGCAATCTTTACCAATAAAGCCACCACTCCTGCAATGCCTGCGGCATGTGCCGAGATTTTCCACTTGAAATTTATTATAAGATTGACAAATGCTGCCACAGCCCCTCCTGCAAAGAACATGGAAAGCCAGATAGGAGCCCCTTTGGACGACATAAACCACGCAGTCACTCCAAAACACACTATTGAGATGACATATGGAATCAACCGCTCTTTTCTGCCATTGAGACCGAGATCTTCCACAAAGCCCATCTTCTTTAACAGCAACACCATCACCATGGGCACTGCCACATTGATACCCGCTGTGATCAACGTAAAGAGCACTCGCATACCCATCGGGGCGACATCAAGCACCGACAGACCGAACGCCAGCATAAGTCCGTAGACAGGCATCAGGAGCGGAACCAGAATGCAGGAAAGAATATGCGAGACCGTGTCTGCCATCCGCTCGGTCGGAGTCTGCATGGCATCCTTGTTCTTCTTGTCGGGAACCGGATCAGGCGGAGACAACGGCTCCCGCACCTTTCCATCAGTATCTTGGGTATCGCCTAAAAGCCCCCCACTTCTTTTATTGAGACTGAACCCGTCTTCCCTGCTGTCATTACCCGGCACTTCGGGATAATATGATGATGTATCTATCGGCATGTTATATGGATATATTGTCTTTTGGAAGTTGTTTAGACATCTTCCCTGAATTCTTTGGGTGTCGCACCTTTTACTGCTGCAAGAAATTTTGCCGGCACCGGCTGCTCAAAACGCATGTCTTTTCTGGTTATCGGGTGTGCGAAACGCAGAGTGCGTGCATGAAGGCACAACCTGTGAAGACGGCTCTCCTTGGCACCGTATTTCCTGTCGCCCATGATAGGATGTCCCATTTCTGAAGCATGCACCCTTATCTGGTTCTTTCGTCCCGTGTCGAGAGAAAACTCCACAAGCGACAGTCCGTTAGCCCTTTTTATCACCTTATAACGGGTCAACGCAAGTTTACCTTCGTCTGAATCTTTTGTAGAATAGACCACAAACTTGGAATTTTCTGTAAGACGGCTCTTGACATACCCTTCATCTGCCTCCACATAACCCTCCAGCAGCGCGACATATAGACGGTCAAGCACCATATTGTTCCAATTATGGCGGAGAGTTTCCTGCGCTTCTTCCGATTTTGCAAACATCATAAGTCCGGAAGTGTCTCTGTCAAGACGGTGCACCACATACAGCTTGTTGGCGGGATTCTGAGTCTTGACATAATTCCTGAGAATGTCGT
>JAIDJJ010000607.1 GCA_029052265.1 Muribaculaceae bacterium | reverse complement strand
CCATCATAAATATCAAAAATCTGCTCGACAAATCCTCTCAATTCCTTCGACAAATAAATTTAAACAGTTTCTAAGAGCCGGCTCTAAAATTACCAGATAATAAATATATTACACCCGTTTTTATTAATGTAATCATCAAAGCCGACACTTATACCTCCAAAATTCATGATAATATTATCAGAATTTTCCGTATATGTTTCAGTTATATTTGTAGCCTTTTTCTTGTCTATATTTATCAGACGCCTGATTTCTTTTGTCACTTCCGCATTATCTGAGACCTCAAGACTACGAAACTTTCTCGTGTTTTTGTCAATCACAGTAAGAGTACAACCTTTGGCTCGCTTATATTTATCTCCGAACAATTCAAACACAGCAAGAGACTCAACATTTTTAACCCCCTCTCCGGAAACAGTAGTGGACGTGGTAGACACGGTCTTTCCGTTTGAAGTGCTGACCGACTTTGAAACGGACTTGCTCCTGCCCTTTTTATTTTCAGGGGTATCCTCATCAAAATACACAAGATCATCGTTCCCGATTCTCCCCTCCCCCTCGTCGGTATTATCCACTGATTCTGCAGGATTCAGCAGCACTGTCACCAAATCATTGGTTTGAGCATCCATCGCCATATTGATTGAAACGGCGGCAAACAATACTATTAAAAATCTTTTCATATAAATAGGTTTTAGTTTATTTCTCTTAAATATGTTTGCATCTCCTCATATTTGTTATCTGCATCCATCTTTTTTTTCTCAAAATCCACCAACTTTTCGTTTTGGATCGCTTTCATCTCAGCAATGAACCGTTGGCTTTTTTCATAAGACATCAATGCCATCAGCCTGCATTCTTCCGGATCGGATATTTTCTTGCCGTCTGCGTAAACCTCATAGACTGTTTCATCGCAGATATGCGATGGATTAAAATAATTCCAAATCATGGAGACTGCAAAGACTACACATACGGCAGCTGCACTCGTTTTAAGTATATTAAACAACGACCGAGCCATACCAAATTCTACGTCTTTCCTTTTGTTTCGGACATCTGCATCTTCTTTAACCATATAGGATTCGGACGCAGACACACCCATCAAAAACAATGTTTCTTCAACAATTTCTCCGGAATAGGTAGAACCGGCAAGAATCTTTGCCAAAGCCTTCTCTTCCTCCACATCAAGAATCCCCTCCATATAGAGAGTGCAGAGCTGTTCTATCTCTTCTTTAGAATAGACTTGCCTGATATTATTGAAATCTTTTGTATTCATTTCTTAAAATTTTACGTGCCCTGCAAATATTCTGTCTTACCGATTCCTCCGATATGCCGAGGCGAATGGCAATTATGTCATAATCTATTCCCTGACTCACCATGTCGAAAACAGATTTTTGTATCGGACTTAATCTTGACATCATAATGCGGGTCATATCCTTTATATATTCGTCATCCCAAACCGTGGTTCCGGAAACATCACTGACAGATAGCCCTTCATCGACAGGGAGAATCTCCCTGAATGAACGTCTGCGCAAATAGCTGAGACACGTGCGCCTGACAGCCACCACTGCAAGTCCATCCGCCTGCCCATCCTGCCAGGATTCTTTTCTTGAGAGCAACTTGCAGAAAGCCTCTTGCAACGCATCATCGGCATCTTCCTCATTTTTGAGGATAAACGTCGCCATGGTTTTCAATCGGCTTCTCAACCGGAGATACGTCTCAGTCAGATTATATTTTTCAATTTATAACCACGGTTACACTTACAATACGCCATAATTCCCAATGTGTGACACGA
>JAIDJJ010000606.1:1483-2293 GCA_029052265.1 Muribaculaceae bacterium | reverse complement strand
CCAGTTCGTCCCTGACGTCCTGGAGCTTTTCTATTATCTCCATACGTCTGGAAATATTGTTCCGGTTATAACGCAACTGCTCCTTCGCCGCCTCGATCTTCAACCCTCGGATTTTAACAAGGTAATATATCAGGCGCAAGGTCTCTATGTCATCGGGGGTATAATATCTCTGATTCTTTGGACTGCGGTATGGCTGCACCTCCGGAAACTCATTTTCCCAAAAGCGTAACGTGGTCTGTGAGACCCCGACAAGTTCTGCCGCGTCTTTTATTTTATAATATTTCTTGGTAAGATCTGATGCTGCCATAAGTAAATTAATAATACCTTAAATCAATCCATTACGTGCCCCGCATTGTCGGCAAGCTGGATCATATCGGCATATTCCTGCGGAGTGAGATCCATGAAATAATAATTGACAGGATTCTGCGCCTCCCCTTTGAACCTCACTTCATAATGGAGATGCGGACCGGTTGATTTTCCGGTCGAACCCACCCTTCCGATAAGCTGACCCCGTTTCACCTTCTCGCCCTCTTTAACAAGAATCTCGCTAAGATGGGCATAACGGCTCAGATAATGATATCCATGATTGATATCTATACAATTGCCATAGCCCGATTCCCTGCGTGCAAGCTGGATCTCCCCGTCGCCGGTAGCAAAGACCGGAGTGCCTGTGGATGCCGCGAAGTCAAGACCCTCGTGAAACTTCGATGAGCCGTATATCGGATCTCGGCGATAGCCATAACCTGACGACATTGTGTAATCTTTCACATCTATCGGAAGCACCGACGGGATATGTGCGAGTTTATCCTG
>JAIDJJ010000606.1:0-1473 GCA_029052265.1 Muribaculaceae bacterium | reverse complement strand
ACCCTGAGCTGGTCAAAACTTTGCACCTGGGCGAAAAGCTGTCGTTCAAGCAGATCCATCCGACGTGTCAGTTCTGTCACAAGATTTGCGTCCGACATTTTCTGAAGTTCACGGTAACGGGCTTCATTGTCAAGACCGGCATGACGCTGAGTCTGGCTCATCGGATCCATCTGCATCATTACCCTGTAAAAATTATCATCACGTTCCCGGATACGTTCCATTATCTTCAAAGAATTGTCAAGTCGGCGGTTCAGCAGACCATATTGAGTCCTTAGCTGTGAATTTTCAGCTTTCAGATTCTCTTCGGTAGGAGAATCGAAACAATAGAACACCACAAAAAATATAACCACGGCGAGCACTGCGGCGATAGCACCGGTTTTTCCCCAGGCGGCAAGACGCATTTTCAGCGACGGATAGATTCTTTCGAAATTATCTGTCTCCGGATTATATCTATAATAGATGTTTTTTGACACTTTCTTTATGTTGTAAGAGGTCGTTTATATACGTTGTTGTTGCAAAATTAATGTTTTTTAAATAATTTTGCAACCAAATAAAACAGCTTTTAAGATGACATCTAACGAAATCAGAGAATCGTTCAAGTCTTTTTTTCGTGAAAGAGGACACCAGATTGTGCCTTCGGCACCTATGGTAATAAAGGATGACCCGACACTTATGTTTACCAATGCCGGGATGAACCAATTCAAAGACATTATTCTCGGAAACCGTCCCGCAACTCATAAACGAGTTGCCGACAGCCAGAAATGTCTCCGTGTATCCGGTAAGCACAATGACCTTGAAGAGGTCGGACACGACACTTATCACCACACTATGTTTGAGATGCTCGGCAACTGGTCGTTTGGCGATTATTTCAAAAAAGAAGCCATTGACTGGGCTTGGGAATATCTGGTCGACGTGCTAAAACTTGACAAAGACCGTCTGTATGCCACTGTATTCGAAGGATATGCTCCGGAAGGACTCGAACGCGACAACGAGGCTGCCGGTTATTGGGAAAAACATCTTCCTGCCTCCCATATCATCAACGGAAACAGGCATGACAATTTTTGGGAAATGGGCGACACAGGTCCGTGCGGTCCTTGCAGCGAGATACATATAGACCTGAGATCTGACGAAGAACGCTCCCTGACTGACGGGGCCTCTCTCGTAAACAAAGATAATCCACAGGTAATCGAGATATGGAACCTCGTATTCATGCAATATAACCGTAAGGCTGACGGATCGCTCGAACCGCTGCCCGCAAAGGTGATCGATACCGGAATGGGATTCGAGCGTCTGTGCATGGCGCTTCAAGGGAAAAAGTCAAACTATGACACCGACGTATTCACTCCGATAATCGATGTGATTTCAGAAATCACAGGTCTCAGATATGGCGAAAGCGATAAAGTTGATGTGGCTATGCGTGTAGTGGCTGACCATCTGCGCACAATAGCGTTCTCTATCGCCGATTCACAGCTT
>JAIDJJ010000605.1 GCA_029052265.1 Muribaculaceae bacterium | reverse complement strand
TCGCCGCCACAGAAGTTTATATTCGACAGGCTTGATAATCCCACCAAAGGGAATTATCTCCTTGACGGTGAAGAGGTCGGCAGACTTAAGGAGCGTGAGCGCACGTCATGGAGAAAAGGGAAAATCGGATTTATTTTCCAGTCGTTCAATCTGATCGAGGAAATGAACGTGAAAGACAACATAATGCTTCCGCTCAACAATCTGAACATGTCGAAAGAGGAGAAAAATAAAAGAGTGGAAGAGGCTATGAGGAGAATGGGAATCTCCCACAGGAGCCGGCATTATCCATCCCAATTGTCAGGAGGGCAGCAGCAGAGGGCGGCGATAGCAAGGGCGATAGTGTCGAAACCCGGGCTGATACTTGCCGACGAGCCTACCGGAAATCTGGACTCCACCAACGGCGCTGAAGTTATGGAGATTCTCAACGAGCTTCATAAGGAAGGGGCGACAATTGTAATGGTGACGCATTCCCATAAGGATGCGACACATGCCGACAGGATCATCAATCTGTTTGACGGGCAGGTGGTCGAAAATCTTAATAATCTGATGTAAGCATCATGCCTTAAGTAGAACAATTATGTTTAAGATATTTACTTCTGATTTGCGGCGGAACATTGTCAAGATCTTGTGTCTGACAATCGGTCTTGCAATAGGCTTTGTTCTTGTCGCTAAAATATATTTTGAAAAAACATACGATTCGTTTTTTCCGGATTCCGATAGAATATATATGGTGACGGAAATGGCGGAGATAAATGGGGAGTATAGGGAATTTAACCAGATACCGGGTGGTACTGCACCGGCTTTGAAGCGTTATATCCCACAGATTGAAGCGGCAACCAGATTCACATACTTTGTTCCGGATAGCAAGATAAAGCTTCATGATGACAGATCGTTCGATATAGAGGGAGTTTATCTTGCAGACAGTTGCTTGTTTGATGTCTTTAAGACAGACATTGTTGAAGGTGACTACAAGGCAGTCCTGTCATCTCAAGACGGTTGCATGATTCCAAGATCGCTCGCTGAGAAAATCGGAGGAGATGTTATGGGGATGAAATTCAGCGTGCCATCATATCATCCCACTTATGAGGCGACTATTATGGGAGTCTATGAAGACTTCCAGGAAAACACCACATTGCCGAGGGCAATCTTCATTGGGTTGCCCACCATTTCAAGATTCTATTATGACGGTTCGGAGAACTTTGCGGGGAACGACCGCTATGTCGGGTATGTAAGACTTGCAAAAGACACAGATCCAAAATCATTACAATCGGGCATAAGAAAGATGCTTGAAGATAATTTGGACAAAGAGATGCTCGATCAATACAATTTCAATCATGGGTTAAGACCATTATTAGGTTCTTACACTTCACAAGATGGTGTGAAAACCATGATTACTATGTTGTCATTGCTATCTGTGATTATTCTTCTAAGTG
>JAIDJJ010000604.1 GCA_029052265.1 Muribaculaceae bacterium | reverse complement strand
GTCTCTTTTTCCGCGGGCTGAGGTGCGTCGCCGGTTGCTGCCTCAAGTTTTTTCATTATAGAGAAAATAAACCCTGCCGACACGAGGCAAATTGCAATAAGGATTGCCCAGAGCCCATATACCGGAATCTTGCCCCACAAAAGCATAGGGATTGATACGAGATAGTTGCCGATAGCTGTCGCGGCACACCATCCGCCCATCATGGAGCCTTTCAGCTTCGGGGGGGCTACTTTGGATACAAACGACAGTCCCATTGGCGACAAAAGAAGTTCTGCGAGAGTAAGGAGAAGATAAGTGGATATCAGCCAATTGGGGGATACACTTCCGGATGTGCCGATAATGGAGAAGGAGCCTACCATCATCAGGGCATATGCCACACCTGCCATGAGCATGCCGTATCCGATCTTTCGGGGTGCAGAGGGTTCCGATTTACGGCGGGCAAGCCAGCTGAAGAATGCAAGCGACACCGGGGTGAGAGCCACAACGTAGAATGGGTTGAACTGTTGGTATTGCTGAGGCTGGATGCCGGATACCGGATCAGGAGTGTTGGAATAGAAATAGCCTATTACGCAAGCCACAGCAAGAAGAATGATGCCACTGATAATCTTCCCTTTGCTTGTCTTGCTTTGAATAAGATTGAAAAGAGCGTAAACACCTACCGCGATAGAGGCGAGAGTCCATACGTTGAATCCGATTCTTGTCCAACCTGTGGCTTCTGGAGAAGTACAGCTTTTTGCAAATTCTGTGAGAGTTGCACCGTTCTGATGGAATACCATCCAGAAGAAGATCACTACTGCAAACACAAGAAGCAAAGCCACGATGCGCGCCTTTGTCTGTGCCGGTGTGAGTTCCGGACCGGTGACAGTGGCTGCAGATGCGTTTTCTTTCTTGTTGGCGATGATGTGGGCATATGTGCCTCTTCCGAGGAAATATATAAGGAAGCTGACAATGAGAGAGCCGCAAGCTACAGCAAAAGCGTAGCCATATCCGGTGGTGAGCACTGTAATATATTCAGTTGCCCATGCTGCCGCATCAGCGCCTACTGTCATGCCGCTTTCAGCGGCTTTCTGGATTACTGCCGCCGCTTCCACATTGCCGTCGAGCAGCCCGTTGCAGAGAGCCGGAAGATCTGCGTTATATACAAGACCGTGAGCGTTGAGGGCGAGGTTGCACATAGCGGTTGCCGCCATGGGGGCGAACATCGAACCGATATTGATCGCCATGTAGAAAAGCGAGAATGCGGTGTCTCTCTGTCCGCTGTAACGAGGGTCGTTGTAAAGGTCGCCTACCATTACCTGGAGGTTGCCTTTGAATAATCCCGTACCTATTGAGATCAGAATGAGTGAGGTGATCAGAATGACAAGGGAAGTGGTGGAGCGTATTCCTGTCGGGATCGCCATGACGGCATATCCTGCAAACATGATGCATATGCCGGTAACGACACATTTTGAAAAACTCCATTTGTCAGCCACCCATCCCCCTATGAGCGGCATGAAATACACGAGGGCGAGAAATGTGGCATAAATCTGTCCGGAAACTGTTGAGTCGAAACCGAATTTAGCCTGTAAGAAGAGAAGAAAAATTGCGAGCATTGTATAGTAGCCGAATCTTTCACCGGTATTTGCGAGCGACAGCACATACAGCCCTTTAGGTTGGTTGTTGAACATATTATGGAAATTAGTTGATAAATTCTTGTAATTAGAAAAGTTCCGAGGGGGTAACTGTGATATATCCCCCCGGAACTTTTATTATGTTGTCAATGCTTTTATCAGAGAGACCATAAAGGTTATTTCGTCACTCTTTCAAGCCAGTTGACCATTGCGAACATTATACCCATAGAGACTACGCAGACAATGAGGAATACAGTCCAGCACTGCCACAGAGGCCATGCGTTATACATCATGGGGCCGATGAAAAGGAGAAGGTTGCCGAGGGCTGTTGCACCGAGCCATAGACCCTGACAGAGACCTTGCATGTGGCTTGGAGCCACTTTCGATACGAAAGAGAGTCCGAGCGGTGATATAAACAGCTCAGCCACAGTGAGGAAGAAATAAAGAAGAATAAGAACCCACGGACCGGCAAGCATTGATGTAGTCTCGCTTACAGGCATAGCGCGGAATTCTGTTGCCGAAGGATAGCCCGACATTCCTGAGAAAAGGGCGAGGAAAAGGAACGCCAATCCGGCGAGACCCATACCGATGGCTATTTTCTTGGGAGTCGAGATCTCGATTCCCCGGCGGCTTAACGCTGCGAAGAGAGCCATCACCACAGGAGTGAGCACGATTACAAAGAATGGATTGACAGCCTGCCAAATCTCAGGCGCGATAGTGGAGGTGTCGACAAAGTCACGGGCAAACAGAGAGAGTGATGTGCCGTTCTGGTGGAAAGAGAACCAGAAGAATATCACGACACCAAGCACTGCGAACAGAGCCATCATGCGCTGTTTGATTTCTTTAGCCATGGCGCTGCGTTCTTCATCGGATATGGAGACAGATTCGCTCTTGGCTTTTGCAGAAGGATTGGGAAGACCTTTTTTGAATGCAAGGAAGATTGTGAGGGAGATGAGCATGGCTACGACAGACGCGATGAACGAATAGTGTACACCTGTGTTGAACACTTCAAGGTATTGTGTACAAAATTCCTGAATGTTTCCGGCTACGTCTCCTCCTGTCGCTGTGATGAGGGCATAGAGGTTGTCGATATTTTCAGTCGACATGTTGTCGGTGACGCTCAGATATTCGTGGCATAGCGCGGGAAGCTTAGCATTATAAGAGAGGTTGTGCACGCCGAGCCACCAGCTGCGGAGCATCGGGGCTACAAAGGGAGCGATAAGCCCGCCCACATTGATAAACACATAGAAGATCTGGAACCCGGAATCGCGTTTCGACGAGTATTTGGGGTTGTCGTAAAGCTGACCCACGATTGCCTGAAGATTGCCTTTGAAAAGACCGTTTCCGAAAGCGATTAGGAACAGTGCGAAGCAAGTCATGGGAAGGAGCCATGAAATGTTGTCGCTTGTCGAGAGGATAGGAATTGAGAGCAATACATAGCCCGAGCACATTATAATGAGACCACTGATGATCGTCCCCTTATAATTTTGGGTTCGGTCGGCAATGACACCTCCTACAAGACTCAGAAGATAAATGCCTGCATAAAAGAATGAATAAATCAGGGTGCTTGTTTCCTCGGACAGTCCGAATTTTGAACACAGAAACAGCACCAGCACGGCGTTCATGATATAATATCCGAACCGTTCGCCCATGTTGCTCAATGCCGCGGGAATAAGTCCCTTTGGTTGGTTTTTAAACATGTTGATCTGGTATTAAATTGTTTATGATGTTAGTTTTTATCTCCATGATGGTCAATCCGGGGGATTTCCGGATTAGGGATTCTGCCCTTTGTCTTCAAGAATCTTGAAAGCCTTGGCATAGTTATGGATCTGCTTGACCATGGCTACAAGTCCGTTGCTGCGTGTGGGAGACAGATGCTCTTTAAGACCTATCTTGTCTACGAAATATAGGTCTGCGTTTAAAATTTCGTCAGGGGTATGGTCGTTGAGCACTCTCATGAGCAGCGCCACTATCCCTTTTACGATAAGAGCGTCTGAATCAGCCTGGAAATGAATAGTGCCGTTTTCTCCTTTGCCCGCTGTGATCCACACGCGGCTCTGGCACCCTTCAATAATATTCTGCGGAGTTTTGTCTGTCTCAGGAAACTCCGGCAGGGTGTTGCCAAGGTCGATTATATATGCATAGCGGTCCATCCAGTCTGTAAGACCTTCGAACTCTTCGATTATTTCGTCTTGTGTTGCGTTGACTGTCATAGTGTTGGTCGGTTTGTTTCCGCACTGCGGAAGATTGTCGTCGGGCGTCATGAATTTAGATTCCCGTTATAGAGTGCAAAGATAATAATAAAAAAATGTAGAACAAAGAAAAAAATGTCTAATCCTATATGTTTGATTTCCCGTCATACGATTCGTTCCGGATGTCTTTTATAATCCTTGCAGTGGTGGGTTTTGTGAGCAGGTTTGTCACTTGCTGCGGTGTCAGCGAGAGGTCGGGTTTAAATTTTTTCGACGCCATGTATTCTTTGACGGAATGCATCAGCCATTTTCCTTCCGGATAATCGGCTGCCTTTTCCATGTCGGCGGAAATAATCATCAGCTTCCCTTTCCCTACATTGCATTCGAGCATAAGCGCGAGCCTGTAGTTGCGTTCCACATTGTCAATCACTTCTATAAGAGGGTCGATCTCTTTCGGAAGACGGTCTATCACAATGGGACGTGAGTTTGCTGCTATTGCAAACCATTGCCAGTCAGTGTGGAAGTCTGTAGGGAATAGGTTGAAAGCCTCGTGGCGGTTGTTTATCAGAAGTCCGAGTGTGCCCGGCGATGGCTCTTTCCCGATTTTATCGCATATTGACCGGAACATCCTGTAGTTCCAGTAGTCGGTTGTGAAAAGAGGTCCCACGGAGGTCTCTTTTACGGTTGCGGAATCAGGACAGAGAATCACTTTTCCCCCTTTTGCAAGACTTGCAAGTGCGAAATCAAGATCCTTGGTGACTATCACATCTTCAATTCTTTTTGTATAAGCTTGCGGATATATCCAAAGATCATAAGAATTTTCTGCGTAGGGCGATGAGAGAGTCAGCGTCATATTTTCAGGTGTTTCAAAAGACGGGATATGCAGTGATATCTCACCTT
>JAIDJJ010000603.1 GCA_029052265.1 Muribaculaceae bacterium | reverse complement strand
TGGCGCGGGGGCGATTGTTGCCGCGCCCCCGCTTTAAAGGTTGGACTTAATTTGATTATTTAAAAAATTTAAAAATAAAAGCGGCTTTTTCCACGGATAGGTTAGCAAGATAATGAATAAATTGCGAATTTTGCATTCTGAAAAATGACAACCCTAAACGCATATAAAGAAGCAATAAAAAAGGGCAATGATAATATTAAGAACAATCCACGATGTGAGCCGTTATGTCTCAGAGCAACGTGACCGCGGCGCATCGGTAGGTCTGGTGCCCACCATGGGTGCTCTCCACGAAGGTCATATCTCTTTGGTGGAAAAAGCTGTATCGGAAAATACGGTGACAGTGGTCAGTGTGTTTGTCAATCCGACGCAGTTTAATAATCCGGATGATCTTGCGAGCTATCCCCGCAAGGAGGAAGATGATTTCAGACTGCTTGCAGCTGCCGGAGTTTCAGCCGTGTTCGCTCCGTCTGTCGAGGAAATTTATCCCGGAGGGGCAGCCGCCCAGACTCCGCATGTGTTTGATCTCGGCACAGCGGCAGAGGTGATGGAAGGGAAATATCGTCCCGGGCATTTTCAGGGAGTCGCCCAGATCGTGAGCAAACTCTTCAGAATTGTAATGCCTGACCGTGCGTATTTCGGAGAAAAAGATTTCCAGCAGATCGCTGTTATCCGCAATATGATCAAGAGCGAAGGGATATGCGTGGAAATTGTGGCATGTCCTATCAAGCGTGCATCTGACGGGCTTGCGCTGTCCAGCCGCAATGCACTTCTTTCCCCGGAAGAGCGAGAAGTGGCTCCCGAGATACATTCTGCGTTGAAAGACAGTGTGGAATATAGTCTCACCCATTCTGTGAAGGCGACTCATGACACTGTTGTGGAGCGTATCAATGCAGTGCCTCATCTTGATGTGGAATATTTTGAGATTGTCGATGCCAGAACTCTGGCTCAGATAGATGAATGGGAGGAATCTCCCTGGGTGGTGGGATGTATAACGGTATATTGTGGAAAGGTAAGGCTTATTGACAATATAGCCTACCGTGTTCCAAAAGAATGAAGTCATGCTTATAGAAATGATGAAATCCAAGATTCACCGCGTCACTGTGACGGAGGCGAATCTTAACTATATCGGCAGTATCACGATCGACAAAGCGTTGTTGAAGGCTGCCAATATACTTGAGGGTGAGAGGGTATGGATCGTTGACAACAACAACGGCGAACGTTTCGACACTTATACCATAGCCGGCGAGGAAGGTAGCGGAGTTATATGTCTTAACGGAGCTGCCGCCCGAAAGGTGCAACCCGGAGATGTGGTGATAATCATGTCGTATGCTCAGATGACTCCGGAAGAGGCAAAGGTGTTCAAACCTTCTGTCATTTTCCCGGATACCGCCACCAACAGGCTGTGATACACAGATCGTGGCACTGTTATGGGATTGATCCTGCACGATTTTATTTGGGCATGATGTCCGGCTTGTAGCGTGACAGTGGGAGAAAGATCAGTATGTAATTTGGAATAACGATAAATATGTTTAAAAACTTATCAGATCGACTTGAACGGTCGTTTAAGATCCTCAAGGGTGAGGGCCGTATCACCGAGATCAATATTGCCGAAACCCTAAAAGATGTGCGCCGGGCGTTGCTTGACGCCGACGTCAATTATAAAGTAGCCAAGTCTTTTACTGACACTGTCAAGCAGAAGGCTTTGGGGCAGAATGTGATAAATGCCTTGAAGCCCAAGGAGCTCATGATCAAGATAGTTCATGATGAACTCACATCTCTCATGGGCGGTCAGGAGGCTCCTTTGAATCTGTCGGGCAACCCGACGGTGATCCTGATGTCGGGACTTCAAGGTTCGGGTAAGACAACGTTCACCGGCAAGCTTGCGAAGAAACTGAAATCTTCAAAGGGGAAGCGTCCTTTGCTTATTGCCGCCGACGTTTACCGTCCTGCTGCCATCGAGCAGCTGAAAGTGCTCGGGCAGAGCATAGATGTGCCTGTATATACTGAAGACGGGAATAAGAATCCCGTTGAAATCGCATTGAACGGTATTGCAGAGGCAAAGCGAAATCATTATGATCTTGTTGTCATCGATACGGCGGGACGTCTTGCTGTCGATGAGGAGATGATGAGGGAGATAGAGGCGATAAAGAATGCTGTCAAGCCGCAGGAAACGCTTTTTGTAGTTGACTCAATGACCGGTCAGGATGCCGTCAACACTGCAAGGGAGTTCAACCAGCGTCTTGATTTCGATGGCGTTGTTCTTACCAAGCTTGACGGCGACACCCGCGGCGGTGCAGCACTATCTATCCGTTCTGTAGTGGAGAAGCCTATAAAGTATATAGGTACAGGAGAGAAACTTGAGGATATCCAAGAGTTTAATCCTGAAGGAATGGCAAGCCGTATTCTTGGCATGGGCGATATTGTCGAACTTGCTAAACGTGCGCAAGAGCTCTATGATCAGAAAGAGGCAGAACGTCTTCAGGAAAAAATTAAAAAGAATAAGTTTGATTTTGAAGATTTCCTTAATCAGATTCACCAGATCAAAAAAATGGGAAATATCAAGGAGCTTGCCTCTATGATTCCCGGAGTGGGGAAGGTGATCAAGGATATAGATATCGACGATTCAGCATTCAATTCCATTGAGGCGATGATCAATTCCATGACTCCGTATGAAAGGCATAATCCGGAAGTCTTGAATCAGAGTCGTCGTCAGCGCATTGCCAAGGGTTCCGGAACTTCAATTCAAGCTGTCAACAAATTTGTGAAACAGTTTGAGGATACCCGCAAGATGATGCGTGCAGCTTCCAATATGAAGAACCCGATGAAGATGATGAATCAGCTCAAACAGGCACGCGGCCAGCGTCGCTTCTGAAACCGATAGGGGTTGATTACATTATATTCAGTCTGATGTGTTGACATAGACACGACAAATAAGAAAAGGAACCTTAAGGTTCCTTTTCTTATTTGTCGTGTTGTGGTTTAAATCAGTTTTTCCCGGTTACGCGGCATTGCCATTTCCATGCGTTTGCCATCGTATCTTTGATATCAGCCTCCGCTTTCCATCCGAGCACTTCGTTTGCCTTTTTGGGATCTGCCCAGATTTTTTCGATGTCGCCTGCACGACGGGCACCGATTTTATGAGGAACAGGCACTCCGGTGGCTTCTTCAAAAGCCTTGATCAACTGGAGCACTGACAATCCGTTGCCGGTGCCAAGGTTGAATATCTCAACGGCATCGGTGTCATCGTTGTCGAGCATACGCTTCATGGCGATGACATGTGCTTTTGCAAGATCTACTACATCGATATAGTCCCGGATGCAGCTTCCGTCGGGAGTATTGTAGTCATCTCCAAATACAGTGAGTTCTTTGCGTATTCCTGCAGCGGCCTGAGTGAGATATGGCACCAGGTTTTGAGGAACACCAAGAGGAAGTTCACCGATAAGGGCAGAGGGGTGAGCACCAATAGGATTAAAATAACGAAGCAGTATGCTCTTGATGGGAGCTCCGCTTCTGACATAATCCTCAATGATTTCTTCAGAAATCTGTTTAGTGTTGCCATAAGGCGAGGTTGCCGGTTTAATCGGTGCGGTCTCGTCTATGGGGTTAAGATCCGGCTCACCATATACGGTGCAAGAAGAAGAGAATACAATGCCTTTGACACCAAACTCGGGCATAAGCTCAAGAAGGTTGATAAGAGTATTCAGATTGTTGCGATAATAGAGGAGCGGTTTCTGAACACTTTCACCGACAGCTTTGGAGGCGGCGAAGTTAATGATGCCTTTAATGCCGGGATGTTGCTCAAACAGTCTGCGAAGCGTGTCAATATCAGTGCAATCACCTTTTACGAATTCGGGGCGGATGCCGGAAATCGCCTGAATGCCGTCAAGTACAGATT
>JAIDJJ010000602.1 GCA_029052265.1 Muribaculaceae bacterium | reverse complement strand
GCATTATGCAATGGAGAAAGATAAACTGCTGAAGAGTGTGCCGGCAGTGTTGCACAATATCAATAAATTTCTTGCTTATTGCTATGCTGTCACAACTCCCGAATCAAAACGTACAGGAATTGATGCGGAGTATAATCCCGATTTCAGTTTCAACGACATGTGCGACCTGTTTAAACCAACAGGTTTGCCGTTTGACAAGACAAGACTTCCAGCCGTGGAACGGCTGATGAAATGCAGTTCACAAACCAGCCTCAGCCTTGATTCACTTGAGACCCGTGTGGATCTTACACTCTGGCCTGAATTACTTGAGAATTGCTTCACATTTGTAGCCAACTGGCAGATGTTCTCTTCGTTTGACGTTTTGAGTGAACGGGCCATAGCCCTCCTGCCAAAGGGAGAGAGTGGAAGTGAAGAGGTGGCAGAAAGTAAAATTGCGTCCGAAATAGCATCCTGGAAAGATGGAACGGATTTTAGTGAACATTCAGGTATGAGAGAGATAGGGGAACTGTATCATTTTATAAAAGAGAATGCCGCAGTGGCACGTCAGCTTGAAGCAGCTATAACCAAAGTGGCGAACTCTTGAAAAATAAACTTTTAAAATACAATGGTCAGGTAAATTTTTTATGCTAAAAATTTACCTGACCATTGTATTTATAGTTTTCTACAAAAATTTTTCTTAGAAAGTTAAGGTCTTTGTCTCTCCGGATTTAAGTGTAACCGGAATGGACTTGCCGTTGACAATCAGATTTGTGCTCCCCCCTTTGTCGCTTGAAACCGTAAGGGTGGTAACTGTCCCGTCGTTCCATGCCGCGTCTATAGTGTATGCTCCGCGTGCGCGCAGACCTTTAAAGCTTCCAGTGTTCCACTCAGACGGAAGAGCCGGAAGCAACGTGATAGATTCGGGCGACGATTGAATAAGCATTTCCGCCACTCCGGCTGTTCCACCGAAGTTTCCGTCAATCTGGAATGGAGAATGCGCGTCAAGAAGGTTAGGATATGTTCCGCCGCCTCGGCGTTTGTCTTCCCCTTCGTATCTGTCAGGACTTACATATTTCAAGAGACGGCGGTACATTGAATAAGCTTCCGGAGCTTCCTTAAGGCGAGCCAGAAGGTTGACACGCCATCCGGTGCTCCATCCTGTGGTGTTGTCTCCTTTTATTTCAAGAGAACGTGCGGCGGCTTTTGCCAGTTCAGGTGTTTTGTCGGGCGAGATGTGGTTTCCCGGATAAAGTCCATACAAATGAGATTGATGACGGTGGCGGGGATCTTCCTCCGGGAAATCGGAAGCCCATTCCTGGAGCTGACCTTTCTCCCCGATTTTATATGGCGCAATTTTTTTGAGAGCCTCGTCAATCTGCCCGATCAGTTGCTTGTCCGTGCCAAGTTCGAGCGCGGCACTTCTTGTGTCGGCAAGACATTCACGGATCATCGCGAGATCGGCGAAACCGCCGGCACTTGTCGCCACCGGTTTTCCGTCAGGCGCAATAAATCTGTTTTCAGGGGAGGTGGATGGGGTAGTGATCAGATTCCCGTCCTTATCCTCCACCATCCATTCAAGACAGAACAGAGCCGCGCCTTTTAAAGTAGGGTAGTATTCCTCAAGGAATTTTTTGTCTTTTGTGAAGAGATAATGTTGCCAGATATGTGAAGACAGCCATGCTCCGGACATGTTCCAATTTGCCCACATCGGTTCGTCGTTGCCATGACCGACAGGGCAGGTCATTCCCCAGATGTCGGTGTTATGGGCGGCGCACCAGCCTTTGTCTATTCCGTAGTATTCACGAGCCGTTGTCTTCCCGGTATTTGGCAATCGTTTTATAAAAGTGAGCAGAGGGAAATGCATCTCGCTCAGGTTGGTCACTTCTGCATGCCAATAGTTCTCTTCAAGGTTGATGTTTGCCGTGTAGTTTGCGCGCCAGGGAGCAAACAGATACTCATTCCACAGACCCTGTAGATTTGCGGGGACACCCTGAGTCCTGGAACAACTGATGAGCAGGTATCTGCCATATTGGAAATAAAGTTCTTCAAGATCTGGATCAAAATTATGGTTGTCGGTATATGATTTCAATCTTTGATCCGTGGGCATTTCTTGCAAAGCTTTTGCAGACTCGCCAAGATCTATATTAACTCTGGAGAAAAGGTTTGAATAATCCTCTATATGCCGGCTTTCGATGTCGGAGAAAGATTTACCGAGAGCCCTGTCGGCACGGGAATCGGCAATGCCTTTGTAATCCTTTCTTGAATTAGCCGGATTTACGGATGAATTTTCAAAATTGGTTGCTATGGTCACATAGATTGTCAAGTCTTTTGCATTGACAACGTACAGCTTTCCATCTTTAGCCGAGATCTTGCCTGTTGATGAGAATGCATTGATATCAGTGCGGAAATGTATGCCGCGTTTTGGATCGTATTGCATCTTCTCTTCCCGTTTCCCATTCTCTTCCGCCAGAATAAATCCATAAGGGGCATATCCGTCAGCCGATATGCGTTGTGCGGAAGATTTTGTTTCGTAAGGAAGCAATGACTCAAAAGAAAGAGTCATGTCAACAGGTTTTGATGAACGGATGTTTACAGCTATCAGACTGTCGGGGGCAGAAACAAAATATTTGGTTACGATGTCGTTACCGCCACGGTTATATCTGACTGTGGAGATTGCGTTGTTAAGGTCAAGTTCACGGTAATAATCCTTGACAGGCGACTTGTCGTTGAAATCAATAAAAAGATTTCCAAGCGGCTGATAGTATTGGCTGTTGTGTCCCTGCATTTTATGTTGCAATGCTTCAGCCTTTGCAAAATCACCTTTGTCGAGGGCTTCTCTGATTTCGGGAAGATATTTATATGCTCCCGGGGTATATGCTGCTGTATCAGGTTCGCCGCTCCAGAGGGTTATATCGTTTAGGGATATCCTTTCTCGGGAGGGGTTTCCATATACTATCGCTCCTTGGGTACCGTTGCCAAGCACAAAAGTCTCTTCAAAGAACTCCGCCGGACGGTCAAATTTCAATTTGAGGTCGTTGGCTTGTAGAGATATGCAAGAGGAGATCGCTAATGCTAATGAAAGAAAAAATTTTTTCATAAGTATAGATTAGAATTGAGGTACAAATATAATAAATAATTGTTATATTTGCAGATAAAAATAAAGGTATTGTGTATTCTGAGATAAAATATCCGATCGGGATACAGACATTCCCGGAAATAATACAAAACAAATATTTGTATGTAGATAAGACTGCGATAATGCATTCACTTGTCAATAGCTACAAATATGTTTTCTTGAGTCGCCCCCGCAGATTCGGGAAAAGCCTGTTTTTGTCTACATTGGAGTCTTATTTTAAAGGGGAAAAACATCTGTTTAAGGGATTGTGTGTGGAATCGCTTGAAAAAGAATGGAAAAAGTATCCGGTTATAAGGCTTGATCTCAGTGCAGAAAATTACGACAATCCGTCAAAGGTAAAAGAGAAGATCGATCAATATCTTCAACGTCTTGAAGATGAATACGGCTGTGATTCTACCAAGAGTTTGCCTGTCAGACTCGGGTCTTTGATAAGAAATATTGCCGAAAAAGAGAAGGAGAGAGTTGTCATACTTATTGATGAATATGACAAACCGATGCTTGATACCCTTGAAAAGAATAGCCTTCATGAAGAGATAAAATCAGAATTAAGAAGTTTCTATTCTGTGTTGAAGTCATGCGATGAATATATTCGTTTTGCAATGCTCACCGGGGTGACAAAGTTCGGGAAAGTCTCAGTTTTCAGCGGATTAAATAATCTGAAAGATATCTCCCTGCTTCCGAGATACAATTCAATCTGTGGGATTAGTGAAAGTGAATTTCACAGAGATTTTGGCAGGTCGGTTTCAAATTTTGCAACTTCGCAGGGTGTTCCGGAGAAAGATGTATGGGATAAGTTCAAGGCATGTTATGACGGCTACCATTTTGCAAGGACAGGAGAGGATATCTACAACCCATATAGTGTCTTGAATGCGTTTGATGATGAGCAGCTAAACTACTATTGGTTTGCAAGCGGTACGTCAGACTATCTTATCAAATTGATCCGGACCCATAGCTTCAGGGTGGAAAATCTTGAAGGGGAGCGGAGAAATGAGATGGCTTTAAGCAATATCACCAATTTAAGCCGTGATTTGGTGCCATTGTTGTATCAAGCAGGTTATCTGACTATAAAATCATATGATGAAAGTGAGAATGAGTATGTATTGGGATTTCCAAATAAAGAGGTGTCGGAAGGTTTCTGGGGTTCACTGGCAGATGAATTTTTTCATATAAGCGACGCTTCATCAGTGTTTGATACACGTGAATTTGTAAAAGACATAATGCATGGGAATGCCGATAGATTTATGACAAGAGTTCAGAGTCTTCTTTCCGACACAAATTCCGAGCAGGAATCGAATAAGGAGATTTGAAAGTTGGATAATAGAAATTGCCAAATAGAATTCGCGTCAAGCCGTAATTGAATTGGCTTGACGCAAATTAAGAGAAGATTTAGATTTCAGTAGGGGTAGACGCCTTCACGTGAACCTTCCATGATGGCGTTCACAATTTCTGTCGCTTTCACTTTCCCGGTGTTGCGGTTGAAGATTTCACCGGTGTCCCAAAGGAATGGCACGAGTCCCCGTTCTTTGCCATATTGCGACACACACCTGTTGAAATAAGCCCGTGATGCGAGATGCTTCTGTTTCTCTTCCTCGGAAGCAAGTGCATTTGAATGATCTGTAATCGCCCCGTATTCACCTATTATGACCGGAATCCCCTTGGAGACAAACATATTTTTCATCTTGTCGAACTGTTGCTTCATGTATTCTTCTCCTCCCCAATCGGAATTCCGATCCGAACCGGCAATAAAATTCCGGTCGCCCCAGAAATATGCCATTTTGCCCCAGCTTTCATCCTTTTCCATTCCACAGAAATTCCAAGGATCATAGAAATGAATTTCCGCCATCATACGGTCAGACACCTTATCGACAGGAAGTCTTGACATTAGTCTTACCGTAAGATCTATGCTCGTTGCAGGACCTTGCACTATGAGAGTCCTTTTCAGGTTGTTGCCTCCGGTGGCGCGGACTGCATCAATGAATGTCTGTTCGTATTCAAGCAACACATTCATTTCTGATGCAGTAAATTCGTTTTGTCTGCTTTGGTATGGTTCGTTGGTCCCGGCAAACAGAAGTCGCTCATTATAACCTTTCAGTTTATTGGCAATCTGAGTCCAAAGTTCCCTCTGTTTGGGGATTACCTTATCTTTGCTTGCAGTGTTGACATTCTCTTCAAGCCATCCGCCGTCCCAATGAATGTTGACGATGGCATACATATCGCGGCTCACTATCCAGCCTACCACTTCACTCACGCGATCGAGCCATGAAGGGTCGATCGTGTAGTATGTCTGATTAATAATATGTCCACTCCAGGCGCAAGGAATGCGTACTGCGTTGAATCCGGCATCCTTGAGACCCTGGATATATTTTTCGTTCACTTTTGGATTTCCCCAAGCCGTTTCTGAAGGCACTCCATTATTTATCGCTTCCATAGTGTTGCCGATGTTGATGCCGGCAAACATGTCGGCGGCAATTTCTGTGGCTGTGATATTGAGTGGTTCCTGACCGGTTCCTGTCTCCGGATATTCCGGGATAACAAAGCCCGGTCCGTCATCATCCTTATTACCGCAGGCGGCGAGTGCCGCAGCCGTGAAGAGGATAGTAAAATACTTAATAAATCGGTTCATTGTAATTAAATTAAGTTTGTTTTGAATCGTTTTTTAAATCTTTTTCATAGCCATACATTCCATCTCAATAAGCCATCCCGTGCGGCAGACCGGAGCATGAAGAATTACATAAGGTATATCCTGAAACCTGTCTTCAAACATACTTTTTACTACTGCATAGTCGGCAGGATCGCGAAGATAGACAATTATGTGTCCTACATCTTCCCAATCGAAAGAGGCGGCTTTAAGAAGCGACGCCACATTTTCCCACATCCGGAGAGTCTGTTTCCTGATATCACCGGGTGATACGATGCGTCCTTTGTTGTCGATACTTGCTGTCCCTGAAATGAAAAGGTGGCGGCGATCGTCATAATCCACACTTGTAGCCCTTTCAAAAGCCACGCCATATTCATATGTGGGGTTAAGATGATCGGGGGCATTGATCTGCCGCATGCTGTCTTTTTTCAGCCCCAGCACAGAATAAGAATCGAGCATGACGGCGGATGTGCGGTCAGCCTGTCTTCCGCCGATACCGGTGCTGGCGATAAACCTTGTGTCGGTGGTGAGACCCAATGCCCCGAACGCCTGATTGCGCCCTTTGACCACTTCGGCATAATCGACATCGACATTCTGTACGAATATCCATGTGCGTATGCAACTTTCAAGGAGGCTTCCGCCCCTCTGTTCAAGTGCTTCATGAGTAGAGGTAAGCATGAAAAGCATTGCATGGAAAGGGTCCATTCCGGGGCGGCGACATCCCCCCTCAAAAATATGTGTGTGACCGAACGCCTCCACAGTGTATCTTCCGGCGTCGTCTCGTTTCACCACCGCGTCTTCAATAAACCATACCCAAAGGGCAACCTTGGTAAGGCTCAGGGGAGGTTGCTCCACAACTGAAGTGGCGCATTCCCCGTCGTCAGGCAACATGGGCTGCTGGTTGACGGCATCGCTAAGAAACCAGCGGCGAAAGACCGGGCGCATCGTTTGCCCGAGAGATCCCTTTGCCTCTTCATATTGCGTAAGTATCTCATGGAGCTGCTGTTCAAATGTCAGGGTAGGGTTGTCGATTGTTATTATGGTATGGGCTTCGCGCTTTCCATCCGAAGCCGTTATTGTTTTTGTCGTGATCATTTCGCAATTGAATTAATCATGTTTTTATCTGGTTATGTATTAATCGCTTCCGGCTTATTCGCGTTTTGTCAGTGCTTCAGCCACATCTGCGGGAGAGAACGACACCGGAACAGACCCGAGGTCGGGCACGTTGAATGATTTCAGATTGTAATCGTAGAAAGAGGGAGACTTCTGTGGAAGTAGAAATGGTTTGGAAACTTTGCCGTCTGTGGATACGTGTGCGAAATATGGCTTACCATACAGCCCGTTGTCACGCTTGCTGGCAAAAACAAACCATCTTCCTGTTGATGACCAACTGTGGTATGTGTCGCTCATGGGGCTATTGACCATCTTGAGACTATCTGTCTCTCCGGAGACGAGGTCAACCATCTGCAAATCCGCCTCACGATGCCATATCGGGAATGTCCCGAAATCTGATACGGTATACAGCAGCCGTTTGCCGTCGGGCGATACCCTCGGATGACTGACGCTCCTCTTTCCCGGCAACCCCGGGATTATGGTGTCGGTTGAAGAACTGAACTCTCCAAGTCTTGAGTCGAAGCCGATGCGGCACAGACTGTAATGGATGCTGTCGATTGCCGATGGTCTGACCGGACCTTTTGCCACACAATAGTAGATGCTTTTTCCATCTGCCGAAAATGTCGGAAAAGTCTCCAATTTTGCGGAGTCAGCGATAAGCGGCGAACGCAACACTTTATCTTTTAATAAATCATAAACATAAATGTCGGATTTTGTGTCGAACACTTCCAGCCGTTTGTCCGGACGTGAATGAAATGCAGGTATGATCACATTGGTGGAAAATACAATATAACGCCCTGTTGGATCAAACTGAGCATATACAGCTCCGGAGACCATATCGTTGGTCTTAAAATTCAGCAGACGCAGTTTGCCGTGGTCGTTGAGGACCATACCGCCCCCTTCGCCGCGCACATATAAAAAAGAGAGGTCTCCGTCGCCGGGTGCATGAGTATGGCAGTTCATACATCTGTTGCCTACGGCATTATAGTCGCATAGCACCCGTTCCGAGAAATCTTCCACGTTTCGTTCCATAATCCGGAGTCGTGAAAATACCTCATAATCAGGTTCGATGAGCCGATAGGAAAGATAAGGGTCTATTTTGTCTGCAGATACGTTTATATCAAAAGGTTTGTATCTTGTCCAGTTGTTCCCAAGTAGTGCGGTGACAGTCACGGTTATACTTTCCCCGGATGCTTTATCCATAAGTTTTTTCCATTCCTTAAGATTAAAAATGGCTTCGTTACCCTTTTTTCCTGATTTTATCTCATAGTCACCGCATGAGGCAACAACATGCAGGGCTTTACAATTTTCTCTCAGTAGAAAATTAAGAGGAGCGATATTTTCCGGCACTGTCACTCCGATATAATCCGGATATATGTCAGGTAATGTGTCAGTCTCACTGACATTTTCAGGTGAAGGTGTGCATGCTGCCAACAGGAGAGCCCATGCCACCATCAGGAAGTATTTGGTTTTCATTATTACTGTCATTGTTTGTCGAAATAATACCAATAGGAGTCTCGGAAAGCGGGATTGCCTCTTTGATTGCTGTAATTGTGGAATGATTCCACGAGTTGATCAGGTACAATATACCTGTCCCATTCCTCGTCGGAAGCACCGGTTCCTGCAAGATAAATCATAAGCGCCTCCTGATAAAGTTTTTTGTAACGAGGCGTCCCTCTCTCCATGCAGTATTTGTCATAATCCATCTTGAAAGTATCCATGTCTTTCAGAAGAAGGTCTGTACAGAGCAGATAATCAAGAGCGAGCATGTTGCGGGGATTTGATTCAAGGAGCTCCAGGAGAATGTTGCGGCAGTTGTCTCCCAGGCGGATATTGTCTTTACCGTTTGAAAGATCTCGACGCCGCAGTATATCTTTTTCTACTTCCGGCAACATGCTTCCCGGTGTGTGGAGTTTGCTCCAGTCCGCATAGGCATGCGTGCGGTCAAGGATCCGCAGATATTTAAGTGCGGCAAGAGTGTCGCCACTAACGAGATTGATTTCGGCAAGACGTTTTATCATCCTCACGTTGCGGTTGCGGGGAGAGAACACGTTCCGCATCATAGCCGCTCGTTCGGCATATGTCATGTCGCCGAGTTCGAAATAAAGGTCGTTCATCATATTGATGACCGGAAGGGGAGAGGTTTCACCGATTGTTGTCAGTGTGCCGAGATTTTTTATATCATATTTCAACAGATTGTCAGGGAGTGAGTCTTGCAATGCGCTCGCAAGGTAATAATAGAATGCTGAAATTTCGTTTGGAGAACCTGCCTTGAGAGCGAGTCGCTTTGTCTTCTCATAATCTTTGCGATAGAAAGAGTCTGAAATGGCAAGGCGTTCTTCAGATTCGAAATTTGGAAGAGAAGGGCGGGCTATCCCTGGGTAAAGGATGGCTTTTGTATATGGCAGAGCATATGATTTGCAAAAAAAGGCTGGCGTTGCCATCGCTAAAAAAACAGTACACAGGATGGATACCCGCCAATATCTGTTTCCCCGGTTACAGAAGTGTCGCTTGAGCGTAAACGCTATTATAAACGCGGCGGTGATTAAAGCAGCAAAGCCGAAAGCCCAATAAGCGGCAACCGTTAAAACCGGAGATATGTCAAGATATCTGTTTTTCCCCGACGGTATCCTTATGTTAAGCAGTCCCAACGTGAGACCACCCGCCATGCAGGTATAGAATGCCAGGGTTGTCGAGGCGGACATTGAAAATGCCACAAGCAGGATGGTGAAAAAAGCGGCAAGCAAGAATGAGGCGCCGCCAGGGAGCAGTCTGCGGATTCCTATTGCAAAACAGGCGGAGCAGTAAGCAATGGCAAGAGTCAGTATCACAGCCCCGGTTATGGGATTAATGTAAAACCGGGTTAGCCAGTCGCCCGATAGGCATCCGAGCCATGCCGGTTTGGTGAAGTATGTGGCGATCCATGATTGTGTATTCAGGAATATCTGGTTTTGTTCCTGCCACAAAAGATGTGAAGGATAAGCCATGGCATAGAATGTGGCGAGAACGACGCAACATGCCAGACAGATTCCTGATATTATTATGAATTTTGCTTTTGACATTTTGAATAAATCATTTTTTTACACTCACGTTGACGATCTCGTTGGTTTTTACCATGGAGCGAATTTGCGGCATATCGAGGTCGATTTTGTCAGTGATGAAATCGGGTGCGTTGAAAGAATGCAAAGCCTCGTCATAATACTGTTGAGGATTACGTTGCGGCAGCATGAAGGGCTTTGTAGCTTTTCCGTCAGTCCCGATACAAGAGCAATAAAGCTTCCCGTACATTCCGTCACGACGCTTGCTGATGAACAGAAACCATCCCCCTCCGGGACTCCAGTTGTGGTAGGCATCACTGAAACCGCTGTTGACTTCTGTGAGGCATCTCGATTCCCCTGTAGACAGATCCATAATCCACAGGTCGGCGTCGGCGTGATGTATGGGGGAGGTGCCGTGGTCAGTCGTGTTGTACATCAGGAAACGTCCGTCATAAGAGGGTCTGGGGAGGCTTATACTCCTGCCGATGGAGTCGGCACAGATCAGAGTGTCGATTTTTGTGCCGAAAGATTCAGTCTTTACATCGAAATCAATGCTGCAAAGGCTATATTTAAGCCGTCTGTAATCTCCGGGCATAGATACAGAATCAGCCAGACAGAAAAAGATTTTCTTTCCGTCGGGGGAGAATGCCGGAGAGGTCTCGCAACGAGGAGTAGCCACAAGGGGAGATGTGATGATCCGGTTTGTTTCCGAGTCGAACACAACAATGTCTGATACGACGTCCCAAGGTTCGATGTTGTGCTCTTTGTCGAGATAGAAATTCTGAACAATCTTGTTTACAGAAAACGCAATATACCTTCCGTCGGGATGCCAGTAGCCGTATGTGGCGTTTCCGGCAGTTTCAGGAGTCTTGGTGTTCAGATAAGAGAGTTTATTACCTGAGTTCAGTATTGTGCCTCCGTTTTTTCCGCGTATGTGTAAAGTGAATTGGTCATTTCTTCCGCGATTTGAATAATGGCAGTTGAGGCATTTCCCTTCCACTGCGGTTTCTTCAAGAACCGCTGTCTCTTCAAATGAAGATAATTCCCTCTGATATATACCGGTCTTGCTGAATGTCTGATAACCGGGGGCAATCTTTCGATATACGATCCCGTAATCTTTAAGGGGCATGTCACTGACATGCATGACAAATGGTGCATAGCGTTTCCAATGCCCGTTTTTATCTTTTACGCTGACATCGAAAGTGAGATCCGCACCGATATTGCGTTCAGTAAGAAGATGCCATTCTTTTTCGTTGAAATCAGCCCATTTCCCGAAAGATTCCATCTCACCCTCAATACCCCCTGTGACTTTTACATAGACTTGCCCTGCACCGGAAATATTGAAATTCATCGGTGCTATTCCGGCAGGTATAGTCACATCAGTGTAGTCAGGGAAGATGTCCGGACTGTCAGCGGAAGGTGCCATATGCGGAGGTCTTTCCTTAGAGCATGCTCCAAGGAATGCGAATATGCAAATATATCTTGCACTTCTACCCATCTCCGAGCCCACGAGACCGT
>JAIDJJ010000601.1 GCA_029052265.1 Muribaculaceae bacterium | reverse complement strand
TAAGGACTTGGCGGGTTCTTGATTTTTAGCCTCGGCGAGGTATAAACTGAAATATACTTACTTTTTCAGTGCCCTCCGCGAACGTGAAGTCTTTTTTTATTTCAAATCAACTCTTATGCCGGTCAGAATCATTCATTCTTACCATGACAGTTCTTATATTTCTTTCCGCTACCGCAAGGACACGGATCATTTCTGCCTACCTTTGGCTGAGCCTTCGCAGGCTGCTTCGGAGCTTCTGACTGCCGGTTGACATTCTGAGCCGCAGAACGCTGTGCACTCTCTCCGGGATAACTGTCGCGTGTAGTACTGTAGTTTGCATAAGGATTGGGCATCGTCTGAGAAGTATACTCTCTTCTGATTTCCTGCTGCTGTGCCGCATACGCTTGACGTTGTTCATGAGCCTCACGCGCCGCTGCCTCAGCCGCCTTGGCTTCAGCATAATCAGGCACAGCCAGCCTGCCTCTCATAAGAGTCGCAACAGACTTTGAATTCATATCCCAAAGCATCTTCTTCCAAAGTTCATAAGCTTCGAGCTTATAGATCACCAACGGATCTTTCTGCTCATAAGACGCATTCTGAACAGACTTACGGAGTTCGTCCATCTCTCGCAGCTGCTCCTGCCATGCCTTGTCGATAGAAGAAAGCAACACAGTCTTTTCCCACGATTTGGTGAGTGGGGCGCAATTGTTATTGTATGCCTCATTTATATCACAACGGATATTGAACATTCTTCTACCGTCTGTGACAGGCACACCCACAAGACCGGTGGCTCCGCGCTCTTCCACAAACTCTTTTATATAGGGCATCGCGCCTTCAGCCATTTTCTGCTTGTTACGGTTATAGGTATGC
Source organism: Muribaculaceae bacterium (assembly GCA_029052265.1). Classification (GTDB taxonomy): domain Bacteria; phylum Bacteroidota; class Bacteroidia; order Bacteroidales; family Muribaculaceae; genus Lepagella. The sequence continues at coordinate 2,806 of JAIDJJ010000601.1, read as the reverse complement.
ATAGCTGTTTCGGAAAGACGATCTGTCATTGCGTTTGCATCAAGCTTGGCATATTCCTCTTCAGTGAACGGCACCTCTATTGCAAGCGACTTGCGGACAGCCTCGTCAAACTCTTTGAAACCGCCGTCATATCTGCGCGAAGCGAGTTCAAGAGACGTTTCATAAATCATATTGGCGATGTCAGTGCCGATACGTTCACCCTTGAGTGCGTTCTGACGGCGACCGTAGACACCCTTGCGCTGAGCATTCATTACATCGTCATATTCCACAAGACGCTTACGTATACCGAAGTTATTCTCTTCCACTCGTTTCTGTGCATTCTCGATAGAACGTGTCACCATCTTGCTCTCTATCATGTCTCCTTCCTGGAATCCGAGCTTGTCAAGAGTCTTGACAATACGTTCATTAGCAAAAAGACGCATGACAGTATCTTCAAACGACACGAAGAACACGGATGAACCCGGGTCTCCCTGACGACCAGCACGACCTCGTAGCTGACGGTCCACACGACGGGATTCATGACGTTCCGTACCGATAATCGCGAGTCCGCCGGCAGCTTTAACCTCCGGAGACAGCTTGATGTCGGTTCCTCGACCCGCCATATTGGTGGCAATCGTCACTGTTCCGGTCTTACCTGCCTGAGCCACAATCTCAGCCTCTTTCTGATGATACTTTGCATTAAGCACCTGATGCGGTATCTTACGCAACTGAAGCATCTTTGATAGAAGTTCGGAAATTTCAACCGATGTAGTGCCCACAAGCACCGGACGACCTACCTTGACCATATCTTCCACCTCCTGAATAACCGCTGCATATTTCTCCTTCTTGGTGCGGTATACGCGGTCGTTCTGGTCATTACGGATCACCGGACGGTTAGTCGGGATTTCTGTAACCTCAAGCTTATAGATATCATAGAACTCGCCCGCCTCGGTCATCGCCGTACCGGTCATACCGGCAAGCTTACGATACATACGGAAATAGTTCTGCAATGTGATTGTGGCATAAGTCTGTGTGGCAGCTTCTACTTTCACACCTTCCTTCGCTTCTATAGCCTGATGAAGTCCGTCGCTATAGCGTCTTCCTTCCATTATACGTCCGGTCTGCTCGTCTACGATCTTGATCTTATTGTCATCAATCACGTATTCAACATCCTTGTCAAAAAGAGTATATGCCTTCAGAAGCTGATTGACAGTGTGCACACGTTCAGCCTTGATCGAATAATTCTGAAGCAATGCGTCTTTCTTCTCCTGATGTTCCTCTTTTGTACCTTCCTCGTTTTCCACAGCCGAAAGCTGCGCGGCAATATCGGGAAGCACGAAGAACTCCGGATCCTGTGTTGTGCCGGTAAGCACCTCTATACCCTTGTCGGTAAGTTCTATACTGTGGTTCTTCTCATCAATCACAAAGAAGAGTGGTTCCACAGCCTTTGGCATCTCGCGATTGTTGTCAGCCATATATTTAGCCTCAACCTTGAGAAGAAGCTGCTTGATACCTTCCTCGCTAAGATAACGGATTAACGGGTTATGCTTGGGAAGACCCTTGTAGGCACGGAAAAGTGAAAGACCACCGTCTTCAAGAAGCTGCTCGGGAGTAAGAGGCTTCTTACCCTCCTCTTTTGTGTCGTATTTGGCTACTTTTTCCGGATCTCCGCTCATGGCGGCAGCAATCTTCTCTTTCGCTTCAAGAAGAAGACCCTGCACAAGCTTGCGCTGGGCATTGACCACCTTCTCTACGTTGGGCTTGAAATCATTAAACATCTGGTCGTCACCCTTGGGGACCGGACCTGAGATGATCAATGGTGTACGGGCATCGTCGATAAGCACAGAGTCCACCTCGTCGACGATTGCATAATAATGCTCGTCGCGCTGTACAAGATCTGTGGTTTGGGTTGCCATATTGTCGCGCAGATAGTCGAAACCAAATTCATTGTTCGTACCAAACGTGATGTCGCAACGATATGCGCGGCGACGTTCCTCCGAGTTGGGATCTGTCTTGTCAATACAGTCTACAGTCAACCCATGGAACTGATACAGAGGACCCATCCATTCCGAGTCTCGTTTTGCGAGATAATCGTTTACAGTCACCACATGCACGCCTTCACCTGTAAGTGCGTTCAGGAACACCGGAAGTGTAGCAACAAGAGTCTTACCTTCACCGGTAGCCATCTCCGCGATATTGTTGGAAGCCTTGTCGCCGTTCATGATGCCGTGAAGCACCATGCCTCCGATAAGCTGCACATCATAATGGATCATGTCCCAGGTCATGAGATTGCCACCCGCGAGCCAGCTGTTGCGATATACAGCCTTATCACCCTCTATTGTCACAAAATCCTTTCCCGCTGCGGCAAGCTCACGGTCAGCCTGAGTGGCGTTTACTTCAATTGTCTCGTTCTGAGCGAATCTCCGTGCCGTCTCTTTCACAACGGCAAACACTTCCGGAAGCACCTCATCGAGCCTGCGCGCATACATTTTGAACATATCCTCGCGCAACTCATCGATTTTCTTCCAATACGGCTCACGCTTATCATAGTCGAGAGTCTCCAGTTCGACGCGGATTTCCGCCATCTTGTCCTTATACTCCTTCGCCTCGCCACGTATGCTGTCACGGATCACATCTATCCGTCCGCGAAGTTCGTCAGTAGTGATTCCTGTCAGCTCCTCGCTGATAGGATTGATTTCTTTTTTAAGGCGATCCCACAGAGGGCGAACGGCGCGTTCGCTCTGGTCACCAAAGATTTTTTTCAGTATATTGTTAAATCCCATGGACTCTTATTATCAATTAGTAATTATCAATTATTAATTTGTAA
>JAIDJJ010000600.1 GCA_029052265.1 Muribaculaceae bacterium | reverse complement strand
CACTGTCATAGAGGTCGGGGTCAACGTCCCAAACGCATCTGTGATGGTCATAGAGAATGCGGAAAGGTTCGGGTTGTCGCAGCTGCACCAGCTCCGGGGACGCGTGGGGCGTGGAGCCGACCAGAGTTATTGCGTACTTATGGGGAAGATGAAATCGGGTGCCGACACCAAGAAAAGACTGGCGATAATGACAGAAACCACCGACGGCTTCCTTATTTCGGAAGCCGACATGAAGATACGGGGTCCGGGTGATATGGAGGGAACCCAGCAGAGCGGTCTTGCATTCAATCTGAAAGTGGCTGACCTTGCGAGAGACGGACAGATATTGACAAGGGCGAGAGAAGCCGCCCTGGCAATTTTGAGAGGCAACCCGTCCTTGTTGTCGCCGGGGTGTGTCGCCACAGCACCCGCGCCGGGAGATATTGCGCCTATAGCTGTTTCCGGCAGGTCGGTAGAGGTGTTGGCGAATGAACTGAGACTAAGGTTTTCAAAGACAATAGACTGGTCGCAGATTTCATAATACAGATAAATATTCTTAAGTTATGTCAAATCAGCGGTACTGTCGAGTCAAAGATTGTTATAAATTCAGGTGTCGTACGACATCCGACTTATCCGGAATGTCAATGATATCCGGGGAATTATTATACAGGAGATGAGAGAAAAAGAATTTTTGCCTGCCGTAAGAGACAGGCTTGGCATAGAAGAACTCAACGAAATGCAAAAGAAGATGATGGCGTCTGCGTCCGAACCGCATGACATCATTCTGTTGTCGCCGACAGGAAGCGGCAAGACACTTGCGTTCACGTTGCCGGTGATGAAACTGATGAAACCCTCCACAGGAAGAGTGCAGTGTGTAGTGATTGCTCCGTCGAGAGAACTTGTGGTGCAGATTGCGGGAGTAATGAAGGAGGTGGCTCAGACATTGCGTGTGGTGGCATTGTATGGGGGACATAATGTGGAAGATGAGGTCAACAGTCTGAAAGTGGTTCCCGATATTATTGTCTCTACTCCGGGGCGTCTTCTTGACCATGCGGTAAGGCGAAATGTAGACCTGCTTCCTGTGCGTATATTGGTGCTGGATGAGTTTGACAAATCTCTTGAACTCGGATTTGAGGAAGAGATGGGCAAAATAGTCAGGCGAATGAAAAATGTAAGCCGCTATATTCTCACCTCCGCCACAACCTGCGACACCCTTCCTGAATTCTTGAATCTTGAATCTCCATCCACGTTCAATTATCTTGACCGGAACGAGGAGCTGCATACGAGAATGAGCGTCCACAGGGTAGCCTCAGACGGGAAAGATAAACTTGACACCCTTCTCAAACTGCTTCATACCATCAATAAGGGACCGTCTCCCCTGAAATCGATAATATTTGTAAACCATCGGGAAAGTGCCGAGAGAGTGGCGGAATTTTTGATAAAGAACAAGGTGTCGGCAGTATTATATCATGGAGCACTTGATCAAAGGGAGCGGGAAACGGCACTGTCACTTTTCAACAACGGCAGCCGTCCGGTATTGGTGGCTACAGATCTTGCCGCCAGAGGGCTTGATATAGAAAAAGTCGCCTCGGTGATACATTATCATCAGCCGCTGACCCCTGAAGCCTATACACACCGTAACGGCAGAACCGCCCGCGTGGAGGAGGAGGGAGATGTCTACGTTCTTGTCGGTCCCGAGGAAGAGGTAAAGGAATTTGTTTTGTTTGATGATGAGCTTACGCTTGACACATCCTTGAAATCCAACCTTTATTCCGGCTATGTCACCCTTTATATTTCGGCAGGGAAGAGAGAAAAGGTTTCGAGGGGGGACATTCTCGGTTTCCTGATAAAGGAAGGTGGTATAAATCCGGAAGAGATAGGCAAGATCAACGTGTTTGACCATTATTCCCTTGCTGCGGTGAAGACCGTTGTGGCAAAAAGATTGCTTGAATCCGTTTCCGGGAAGAAGCTCAAGAAAGAGAAACGCAGGATAAGTTTATTGAAAGAATAAGAGAATGTGGCTGTCAAAATGACATTTGATAGCTTATATTCTTATTAAGACAGCCTATTTATGATGGAAAAATGCTTTTTAGTTTAAATCAAATAGGCTAAAATTTGAAAAAATGCCATAAAATCGTTATCTTTGCATCGTGTAAAGCATGTTTGAAAGCGATTTTATAACATGCTTCGAAGGTATTAAAGATTGTAAAGCGCGATTACTAAGCATCTGCTTATTCCTGAGACAAAACATCGCTACATTTAATAACTGTTTATAACTATGAGCAAAGCAAAGCAATTCCTGACTTGCGACGGTAATCAGGCAGCCGCGCATATCAGTTACATGTTTACTGAAGTTGCGGCTATCTATCCCATCACTCCGTCGTCAACAATGGCAGAGTATGTCGATGACTGGTCGGCAGCCGGCAGGAAGAATATTTTTGGAGAGACAGTGCTCGTGCAGGAGATGCAGAGCGAGGCAGGCGCAGCAGGTGCCGTACACGGTTCTCTTCAGGCAGGAGCACTCACCACTACCTATACCGCATCCCAGGGTCTGTTGTTAATGATCCCCAACATGTATAAGATCGCAGGCGAACTGCTTCCCTGTGTGTTTCATGTTTCAGCCCGTACCCTTGCTTCACATGCTCTCAGTATCTTCGGCGACCATCAGGATGTGATGTCTTGCCGTCAGACAGGATTTGCCATGTTGGCTGAAAGCTCTGTACAGGAAGTTATGGACCTTGCCGCTGTGGCTCACCTTTCAACCATCAAGAGCCGCGTGCCGTTTGTAAACTTTTTCGACGGCTTCCGCACCTCTCATGAGATCCAGAAGATCGAGGCTATAGATCAGGATGATCTTGCCCCGCTTATCGACCGCGAGGCTCTTGCTGATTTCCGCAAACGTGCTCTTAACCCCGACAAGCCGGTAGCGCGCGGCATGGCAGAAAACCCTGACGTCTTCTTCCAGCACAGAGAGGCATGCAACGCATATTATGATGCAGTGCCTGAAGTTGTGGAGCACTATATGAAAGAAGTCTCAAAGATCACCGGCAGAAATTATGGTCTGTTTGACTATTACGGAGATCCTGAGGCTGAACGTGTGATCATCGCGATGGGTAGCGTGTCTGAATGTATCCGTGAGACTATCGATTATCTCCGCGCCAAAGGGGAGAAGGTGGGTCTTGTGACTGTACACCTCTATCGTCCTTTCTCTGCAAAACATTTCCTCGCGGCTGTTCCTGCATCTGCAAAACGTATCGCGGTGCTTGACCGTACCAAAGAGCCGGGAGCAAACGGAGAGCCTTTGTATCTGGATGTAGTGGAGTGTTTCGCCGGCAAAGAGAATGCTCCGGTGATCGTGGGCGGACGTTACGGTCTCAGCTCGAAAGACACCACACCTTCACAGATTCTTTCAGTGTATGAGAATCTTTCATTGCCACAGCCAAAACATGGATTCACAATAGGCATCGAAGATGACCTTACATTCCTTTCTCTTCCCATCCTTCCGGAGATCAGCGTGGGCGGCAAAGGTATGTTCCAGGCTAAGTTCTTCGGTCTCGGTGCAGACGGCACAGTGGGTGCAAACAAGAACTCTGTAAAGATCATCGGTGACAATACCGATAAATATTGCCAGGCATATTTCTCTTACGACTCCAAGAAATCAGGCGGTTTCACCTGTTCGCACCTCCGTTTCGGAGACGAGCCTATCCGCTCGACATATCTTGTGACCACTCCTAATTTCGTGGCATGTCATGTGCAGGCATATCTTCACATGTATGATGTGACACGCGGTCTTCAACCCAACGGAACATTCCTTCTCAACACCATATGGGAAGGTGAGGAGCTTGCAAAGAATCTTCCCAACAAAGTGAAGAAACTTTTTGCACAGAACAATATAACCGTATATTATATCAACGCGTCAAAGATAGCTCAGGAGATAGGTCTTGGCAACCGTACCAACACAATCCTCCAGAGCGCGTTCTTCCGTATCACCGAGGTAATTCCGGTGGATCTCGCCATCGAGCAGATGAAGAAATTCATTGTGAAGTCGTATGGCAAGAAGGGAGAGAACATTGTCAACATGAACTATGCTGCCGTTGACCGTGGCGGGGAATACAAGAAACTTGATGTTGATCCTGCATGGGCAAATCTTCCAGAGGAAGAGACAGCAAAGATCAATGCTCCCGAGTTTGTGACAAATGTGGTGCTTCCCATCAATGCTCAGGACGGCGACCTTCTTCCTGTATCTACTTTCAAAAACAACGCAGACGGCACATGGCCTCAGGAGACTGCTCGTTACGAGAAGCGCGGTGTTGCAGCCTTCGTTCCTGAATGGAATCCGGAGAACTGTATCCAGTGTAACAAGTGTTCGTTCGTATGTCCTCATGCAGCTATCCGTCCGTTTGTTCTTGACGAGGCAGAAATGCAGGCTGCTCCATTCGGAGAGGAACACTCTATCCCGGCTATCGGCAAGATGTTCCCCGGTATGCGTTTTGTACAGCAGGTTGACGTGCTCGACTGTCTCGGATGCGGCAACTGCGTTGACGTGTGTCCCGGCAAGAAGGGCAACAAGGCTCTTTCCATGGTGCATGAGGAAGGTCAGCTCTCAGAGCAGGCTAACTGGGATTACTGCGTAAGCAAGGTGTCTTCAAAGAGCAAGCTTGTAGATATCAAGGCAAACGTAAAGAACAGCCAGTTCTCAACTCCGCTCTTCGAGTTCTCCGGTGCATGCTCCGGTTGTGGCGAGACTCCTTATGTCAAGCTCATCACCCAGCTTTATGGCAATCATGAGATAGTGGCTAACGCTACCGGATGTTCTTCTATCTATTCAGGTTCAGTGCCGTCTACTCCTTATTGC
>JAIDJJ010000060.1 GCA_029052265.1 Muribaculaceae bacterium | reverse complement strand
GATCAATCTTGGGTGAGATCGGGCGTGTTCGTGCGGGTGACTTCGCATCAGAATGGTGGTGCGCCAAAGGGGACGCCAGATTCCTCGGGCTCTCCGTATTCAAGACCTCCGGCAGGGGAAGATATCTTGGAAACATTAAAGCATCTCAACAGGATTTAGAGAAAATGATATCCGGGTTCTCCCCTTTATGGAACTCCAGAATAATAGAGGCTCAGAAAGTGGCTCTTGATTCTATCATTGCCCCTTATTATGACGGACCGGTCGGTATTGACATGTTTTCCTCCTGCGAAGGCAATATCAACCCATGTGTAGAAATCAATCTACGCCAAACCATGGGGCATGCCGCCCTCTGGAGCGATACCGATTTTAACCTGTAACTTTAGTGTTTGCCAATTTTTATCAGCGACTTTTTTATGAATATACCATATATAGAATCTGAAGAAATAATGACAGTGGCAGTCATCGGTTCAGGCAATGTAGCCACACATCTGAAAAAAGCGTTTCCCGACACGATTAATACCATTTTGGTCAATCCGAGAACATTGGAAAACCTTCCTTTACATTCTCAGGTGGCAGTCATCGCGGTCAAAGACAGCGCTGTTGAAGAGGTTGCCCGGATGGTAAACGGACGTGCCGATATCATAGCCCACACTTCCGGATCTGTGCCGATGTCGGTATTGCAGGGGCAAGCCTGCGGATGGGGGGTGTTCTATCCTCTGCAGACCTTTACAAAAGAGGTGTGTCTCGATTATTCCGAAATCCCTTTTTTCATAGAAGCCGATTCAAAAGAAACCGAAAACATACTCACTTCTCTGGCACGCCACATTTCCGACAATGTGTATATCGCCGGCTCTGAGCAGAGGAAACAACTCCATCTCGCATCGGTATTCGCCTGCAATTTCACAAATTGCCTGATGGGCATATCTCAGGAAATCCTCAAGAAAAGCGACATTGATTTCCGCGTGATGCTCCCCCTGCTCCGTCAGACCATCTCCAAGCTGTCTGCACTTACTCCAGTCCAGGCTCAGACAGGACCGGCGGCAAGAAAGGATTATCCGGTAATGAATGCGCATACGGAGATGCTTGCCGACAATCCTGAGCTACAACAGATATATCGCATGTTGTCTGACCAAATAATAAAAAACATCAACAATGAGCTCAATAAATTATGATTTAAAAAACATCAAGGGTATAGTATTTGACGTTGACGGTGTGCTGTCGCCATCCACTATCCCTCTTGGAGAAGACGGCTATCCACGCAGAATGGCAAATATCAAAGATGGCTATGCCTTACAGCTTGCCGTAAAAAAAGGATACTCCATCGCAATTATAACGGGAGGGAAAGACATAGCGATACGAAAGAGATTTGAAGCGCTGGGAATTCCTGATATATATACTGATGTTCCTCACAAGCTTCCCATACTGACTGAATGGATGGAAAAGAGACATCTGAAACCGGAAGAAGTAGCTTATATGGGAGATGACATTCCGGATCTCCATTGCATGCGGCACGTAGGGCTACCCTGCTCACCGTTCGATGCATGCTGGGAAGCGAAACAGTCTTCGGTCTACGTATCTAAATTCTCAGGCGGATATGGATGCGCGCGGGATTTATTGGAACAGATAATGAAAGCGCAAGACCATTGGCTTTCCGATACGGATTCATTCAGATGGTAAGAAAAAAAGAATCTATGAAGCCGTTAAAATTTTCTTTTTCAAGGTAAAAAAACAATCCTAAAACAATTCTTAACCGGGTTTTCAACGATTACCTCAGTTATCAGGTAAAAGGCAATTTCAATATCGGCTTTATTATCATAATTTATTCTAAATAAAGATCATGCTAACAAATCTTAACGATTACAAAATATATCTTGCAAGCAAATCTCCAAGGAGACGGGAACTTCTACAAATGTTGAGAATCCCGTTCAGTGTCATATCTCTCGGAGGAATTGAAGAAGACTTTCCTGATTCAATACCTCTTCTGGAAGTTCCACAGTTCATTTCTTCAAAAAAGGCTGATGCATATCAGGAAAAGCTTCAGGAAAATGATATGGTGATCACTGCCGACACGATGGTGATATGCGAAAACAGAATAATGGGAAAGCCCAAAGACTATGAAGATGCCGTAGGGATGCTTATGTACCTCTCCGGCAAGACTCACCAGGTCGCCACCGGAGTCACAATATCCACATTCTCACGCCGCACATCTTTCACTTCAGTGACTGACGTGAAATTCGCACCCATCTCTGAAAGTGAGGCACGTTTCTATGTCGACAACTATCAACCGCTCGACAAAGCCGGAGCATACGGGATTCAGGAATGGATCGGGGCTGTCGCGGTAAGCGGGATAAACGGAAGCTACTATAATGTAATGGGGTTGCCGGTGCACAGGCTGTATCAGGAACTTAAACTTTTCTGACAAATATCTTTCTGTCAATACCTATAATAATATATCCCCCGTAATAATAATCCCCCCGCCTTCAAATTGAAGGCGGGGGGATTATTATTCGCTTCTATATTATTTTACTCTTCTACAGAAGGTGTTGATGCAGGATGATCAAACGAAGGAACTTCATATCTATACTTAGCCTCCCAGCCAAGGGCGGACGCACCGAGAACCGCTGCATCGCTCTCCTTAAGTTCCGACAGCAGAATCTTTGTCTTACCTTTGAAAATTGGAAGGATTGATTTGTCGAAAGCCTCTTTCAACGGACGCATCAGAAGATCGCCGCTCTTGGCAAGACCTCCAAATAGGATTATTGCCTGCGGGCTTGAAAACGCCACCATATCGGCAAAGGTCTGACCAAGAATGGTGCCGGTATACTCAAAAATCTCTTTTGCAAGTTTGTCGCCGGCAACTGCCGCGTCGTATACATCCTTTGAGGTGATATCCTCTATCTGAAGATTACGAAGGGTTGACGGCTCTGTGCGGACCTCAAGGAACTCACGTGCTGTGCGTGCCACACCGGTAGCGCTGCAATATGCCTCCAGACAGCCGGTCCTGCCACATCCACACATTCTGCCATTGTTGCGCTTCACTATGAGATGCCCTAACTCTCCGGCAAAGCCGTCGTGTCCGTAAACAAGCTGACCGTTGACAACAATGCCTGACCCCACTCCGGTACCAAGTGTGATCATGATAAAATCTTTCATTCCTCGGGCTGCACCGTAGGTCATCTCTCCCAAAGCGGCTGCATTGGCATCATTGGTGACAGATACCGGTATACCTCCGAAAATTTTGCTTACTTTCTCTGCAAGGGGGATAATCGGACCCCAGGGTAGGTTCGGCGGATTCTGGATTTCTCCTGTGTAATAATTTCCGTTCGGGGCGCCAATGCCTATTCCATAGATCTTATCTTCCGCATCATTTGCTTTGAGCAGGCGGGTGACCCCTTCGTACATTTCTGCGATATAATCATCAAAATTCGCATGTTTACGAGTTTTGATCGAGTCACTTGCGATCACCTGGCCTCTGGCGTCGACAATTCCAAACACGGTGTTGGTGCCTCCTATGTCGACACCTAAAACATAAGGCTTGCTCATGATATTATTCTATGTATATGATTATTAATTTTATTGGTTATGCATTCTGAAAGCATATCAAGCCATAATAATTCAGCAGTAAGAGCATTTCTCACGTTGAGTCATGGCATGTGACTGTTTTTCGACCACAAAGATATAATTTTTTATCATTTATTCCACCCTATACCATCAAAAACATTTTCTTTTTTTGTTATTTTTGTAAAATGATTCTTCATTTTACTTCTATTTAACGCAAAAAACATCAACTCACACTTATAATCGAATAAATATGGAAATTAAATCCCATTTCAATCATTTTAACATCAACGTCACGGATCTTGATCGCAGCATCGCTTTCTATAAGGAAGCCCTCGGACTTGAAAAAACCGGAGAAATAAATCATCCGGACGGAGCTTTCCGTATAGTCTACCTATCCCGCCCGGGAGAATCTTTCAGACTTGAACTCACCTGGCTGCGCGATCATCCGCAACCATATGAACTCGGGGAAAATGAAAGCCATCTCGCTATGAATGTGGAAGGAGATTATGATGAAATACGCGAATATCATCGTGCCATGGGATGCATCTGTTACGAAAATATCGAAATGGGACTCTATTTTATCCATGATCCTGATGACTATTGGATAGAAATTCTCAGCGATAAGAAATAAGAGGATTCTGCGAAGATGGAACGCTTTCTATAATCATTCACACTTTCTTTCAAAGTGTGAATGATTATAGAAAGCGCTCTTAACTGCTGAAGAAATAAGGATATTCCCCCAACCATTATAATCTTGAATTGTTAATATGTAAGTAGCTGGTTAAAAAATCTGCAACCATAAAAACGCCAACCGTCACAGTTGGATATTCCAATTTCATAAAGATGTTTAACCGGATAAATGACTGAATGGAAATTGGAGGTTATATTTTTGACAGCCACTAAAAAAGGTCAGTCAGGAATATTGGATAGACGATCTGCAAGACACCGTTATGGTCTCTGCTTCATGCATGACCACATATTTTATATTCCACATCACTTAACCGATGCTGTCAAGACAGGCTTAACAGTTATTACATATAATTTCAAATTCTACATATATGAATTTCAACAATTTCACAATCAAATCGCAGGAAGTGGTACAAAAGGCGATCGAGCTTACCCGCCAAAGCGGGCAGCAGCAAATCGAACCGGTCCACATTCTTAAGGCTCTGATTTCAGAAAGCGAGACGATTGTCAATTTTGTGTTCCAGAAGCTGGGTGCAAGCCTCAACGCTGTCACAATTGCGGTCGACAAGGAAATCCAAAGCCTTCCGAAGGTTTCAGGCGGAGAAGTGTTTTTAAGCCGTGAATCAAATGACGCTCTTCAGAAAGCCATAGATTTTTCAAAATCCATGGGCGATGAATATGTATCGGTTGAGGCGGTTCTGATGGGCATTCTCAAAACCAAATGCAAGGCATCACAGATATTGAAAGACGCAGGCATTACAGAAGATGGTCTGAAAGCTGCCATCAATGAGCTCCGCAAAGGGAACAAAGTCACCCAACAGAGTGCCGAAGAATCCTATCAGGCGCTCAGCAAATATGCCATTAATCTGAATGACCGTGCAAGAAACGGCAAACTTGATCCCGTAATCGGAAGGGATGAAGAGATCAGACGTGTGCTGCAGATCCTTTCAAGGCGCACGAAAAACAATCCTATGTTGGTAGGCGAGCCGGGAACAGGCAAAACAGCCATTGCCGAAGGTCTTGCACACAGGATTGTAAGGGGCGACGTGCCTGAAAATTTGAAGTCAAAACAGATCTATTCTCTTGATATGGGTGCTCTCGTGGCGGGCGCCAAATATAAAGGTGAATTTGAGG
>JAIDJJ010000006.1 GCA_029052265.1 Muribaculaceae bacterium | reverse complement strand
TCTATAGGTATTGTGACTGACTCTCCTGCCGACATACGCTGTAGATCCATTTCCTGAAAATAATAAAACATTCCGAGCATATCCGCAGTGACAGTGATCGCCTCCATTGTGTCATCGCTTGCATCAAGAGATCCCTCTCCCTTTATATTCTTATAGTTAGAGGGATCAGATGGATCAAAGTTGCCGGAATGATAAGCCGTGACTTTCGGCTTGAGATACCAGCCGTTCTCATATACGACGGTCTCCTTACTCAATCCTGAACCGGGTGTCATTATAGTGCGCAGTGTGTCAGAGACACAGAACACTCTCCCTTCCCAGGGAATGCTGCTGCCGTCAAGCGTGGCGTCAAACCGGTCGCCGTCAGTCTGCAATGTCACAGTACCCTTTGCAATCATCACGTCTATCAGTCCCCAATGATAGTTGACATTATATCTGATTTCCTGATACGGAATATTAACCTGTGCCTTCCCGATCATTACTGAGCAAAGCACCAACATCAGCAGTAGATATTTTTTCATAACTTAAGAGTTTTTATAAATTAAGATTTGTCATAAAATACCGGCGTTGGTCAAAACAAATCCTTATATTCTTAACAACCAGCTGCCAACAAAGGATTTTCGTTGCGACACATAATTCTTTTTCAAAACATAAGAACACAAAGATGCAGTCGGTTTTATGGAACAGAAGGACAAAAGGACAGATGGGTATAGTACAGATGGATATTATTGTCGCACGCTGTTTTATAGAACAGATGAACAAAAGGACAGAGGGGTATAGGGACAGAAGGATCTTAATGTCGCACGCTGTTTTATGGAACAGATGAACAAAAGGACAGATGAGTATAGGGACAAATGGATATTATTGTCGCACGCTGTTTTATAGAACAGAAGAACAAAAGGACAGATGAGTATAGGGACAAATGGATATTATTGTCGCGCGCTGTTTTACAATACTTCGGTTATTTTTTGAGAGTTTATTAACGGCTCCGAGGAGCCAAATGTTTAATCCGTTAAAAATCTGATGT
>JAIDJJ010000599.1 GCA_029052265.1 Muribaculaceae bacterium | reverse complement strand
TCGTACAGCCTGTCAAGGATCTTTTCGGAGCTGTTTTCTTCATTTCTGTCGGCATGATGGTCGATCCGGGAATATTGGTATCTTACTGGTGGGAGATTCTGCTCCTCGCGGCAGTGGTGATCTGCGGTATGATCTTTTTCGGCACTCTCGGGATGCTCGCTACAGGACAGACTCTGCGTGTCGCGATAGAAAGCGGATTCACTCTCACCCAGGTCGGAGAGTTTTCTTTCATAATCGCATCCCTCGGAATGAGCCTGGGTGTGCTCGAACCTTCTCTCTATCCTATAATTGTTGCAGTGTCTGTCATCACAATATTCACAACCCCATATTTTGTAAAGATGTCGCAACCTGCATATAATGCGGTGGAGAAACATCTTCCGGAGAGATTGGGATTCCTGATCGACAGATATTCAAAACAGATCGCAGACTCCAGCGAAACAAAAAGACTTTGGCGCGACATACTTAGCAGATATGTATGGAGAATACTGTTGTATTCTGTAGTCTTGCTTGCAATCATTCTAATCTCAAGACAATTTCTGTTTCCACTGTGCGCACGTTATCTCGGTAGCTGGGGAAGGCTCTGCGCTACGGTGATAACGTTCGCGGGTATGCTGCCATTCCTCTTCGCACTCTCTTTCAGTTCCACCAAACCGGATGAAAAAATGAAGCTTCATGCATCAGCAAGTTTCTATGACGTGCCTCTTGTCGCCATGAAGATCATCCGCTATCTCGTCACCCTTTTCTTCATAGTGTATATGATGACGATTGCCTACAACTCTTTGATAGCGTGGATAGCCGGCGTCATATGCTTCGCATTGATAATAATCTCTGCGTCATCCAAGCTTATGTCGAGATACGGAAACATGGAAAAAAAGTTTATTGACAATCTGAATATCCGCGAAAATACCCGTCTGGGACTCAACAATAATCTTGTGAGCGATCTTCATCAGGCTTATCTGCACGTAGGCGCTTACGGGCCGTTTGTGGGCGACAGGCTCAAGGACTCCGGTCTGCGCGATGACTATGGAATAAGCGTGTCAAGTATTCAGCGGGGAGACCGCATGATGCCTCTCCCATCGGTCGACGCGCGTATTTTCCCGGGTGACGTGCTTGGAGTGATCGGTACGGACGAACAGATAAAAAAGCTCAACGATGACATAGAACGCGATGAAAAAGCTTTTCAGGCTGTGCAGACCACTCAGCCGGAGATAGCGTTACGCAGTATCAGGCTTTCAGCGCAATCTCCGGTGATAAACGTTCCTCTCGGAAAGACAAACATCCGGACAGATTACTACAGCATGATTGTGAAAGTGCAACGTGGTGACGATGAATTTGAACAGCCGGGACCATCTACAGTGTTGCGCGAAGGCGACATCCTCTGGGTTGTAGGAGACGCATCCCGAATCGACCTTATGAAATAAGACCCTGCTTTTGATTATAGCCTAATAGATGATTATTTAAATTATCCCCTTCCCACATTAACGCCGAGGCGTTAATGTGGGAAGGGGATCTTATATTCTCAGGATTTTATCGGTTTCCGGTAATCTTCCGCGCAGGAATCAGAACGGCAATCCGGTTCCGATAAACCCTATTGTGACATTATCATCAAAATCCGCTTTGGTAGGAGCCTGGACCGACTGATAGAGCCTGCGGCTGAGATGATCGGAAATTGTTTCTTGTGAAGGTGCAAACCATAGTCCCTCCCATTTCCAATACCATGTGCCTGTATTTTCATATCCCGACCATTCTTCCTCCACACCGGGCAACTGCAAAACATTGGTAAACTTGTCGTCTATCCCGAATTCGCCTCTCGGAGCATGTACCTTTATAGAGGGTGAGATCAGATTTATCACATCTATTTTCCCTTCTCCAAAATCATATGCAATAAAACGGTCTCCGCCTTCTTTCTTAAACAGAATGGTCACGGCATCCGGCGACGCTCCCATTTCTTTGCTGTCGTACAGTCCCGGAATCGAATCAGGAATATCGTTGATCGATTGCCCGATCCATATCGCCCCCACCCCGTCACTGGTCAACAGATAATTCGACGTTTCATTTATAGCCTCCACGATATCTGCCGAGTCAGTGACCGAAGCACTCTCTTCTGTTTTAATTTTGCCATTGCCTGAACAGGCACCTAAAAAAATGGCAATCGATGTGTATAAAATTGTCTTCTTCATAAGACATCCTCTTTATTATATTTCCAATACGGAATTGGTTGTTTTTTATTGACAGTTTCATGGATATCAACCTCCGAATTGCTCCGGATATATCACTACAAGATTATGGTGAGAGAAATTTCTACCCAGAAACGCGGGAAGACTTTCCATGTCTCCTGAATATGATATCGAGCCTTTTCTGGCTCCGACTATTACAAAAAGATCTTCTTCCTCTATGTCGGCTGAACAGAGTATGAAATCATCCCAATCTGCCAGCTCCCTATATTCATGGCGTATTTCAAAATGCTCATCTTCAAGAACATTTTTGATAAATGATGCAGTGGCATGATATGCCATGAATATCACTTTGCAGGCAAGTTGTCCGGCAAGGTTGCCGATTCGTTCCACCCACGTCTGAAATCCCGTCTCATATTCAGCCTTGTCAGGCACAAACACCATTATACGGTTTAAGGTCATGACCGGAGAATAACACCGGGATATGAATATCATTTGGTGAGTGGCATTCAAAAGCTGCTCGATCATTGTGCCGTAGAAGGTGTCTACTATGTTGGATTTCCGGTGAAGTCCAATCATTATGTCGGTTGCCCTGTTCTGCTTTGCCTCATTGGTGACTCCGGCAACAACATTGATGTCGTAACGTTCGATATCTTTCACCTCGATATCCACTGCCTGAGCCGCAGCCACTGCCGAGCGCAACGCGCTCCTTCCCATCTCAAGAGTCCGGGTGTCGTCTGAGTTTCTTACAAACAGTACTGTCACAGGATTCTGGTTCTTTGGATTACGCATCAAAAGAGCCATTTTCATAAGACCCTCCGCTGTCACCGGATTCGCCACTGCCACGAGCTGGCGGGCATATTCTCCCGGAACACGTTCCCCTTCCGACTTCAGTTCGGCTTCCGTTCTTTCTATCCTGAGTTTTTTTGAAGCTTTCTGGGTAGTGACCGTCGATACAAGACAACACACAAGAATCATCAGTACAGCCCCGTTCATCATGTCTTCCGTAAGCAATCCGTGGCTGAAACCTATCATCGTGGCGGCAATCGTGGCGGCTGCTTTGCCTGAGGTCAAGCCGAACATGATGTTACGGTCGGTCGAGCCGAACCGGAAAAGTTTTGCCCCGACATAAGCGGAAAGCCATTTCGACCCCATCGCAACCGCCACCATGTTGAGCGCCACCCACCCCACATTCCAGCTTTTGAAAATCACATGGACATTGATGAGCATCCCGACCCCTATCAGGAAATATGGGATAAAAATGGCATTGCCCACAAATTTTATTCTTCCCATCAAGCCTGATCTCGCCGGTATGAAACGGTTGAGTATCAATCCCGCATAGAAAGCCCCCAATATTGCCTCAAGCCCTATCAGCTGGGCGGCGAGGGAGGCTATGAAAACCATGGCAAGGATATAGATATACTGGCTTACCTCGTCACTGAACTTGCGAAAAAAATACTTCGTGACATATTTGAACGAAAA
>JAIDJJ010000598.1 GCA_029052265.1 Muribaculaceae bacterium | reverse complement strand
CAGTAGGAAAAAGGATATGTTTTGGATGTCTTGCGGATGCGTCTGTCATGGAAAGTGCATGATGGTAGTTGATTGAAAGTATAGATCCACACTATGTATGAGATTTTGACAGGAGAGTGTATGATTATTTGACACATTTAGTTAATCTCTTTTTGTTAACGCTTGATATTTAACAAAATGTGAGTTTGGCACGCAATTGGATATATTCAAGATTGTTATGAAGACAACTTTTACAATATTATCAATCGCAATGTCAATTGCCGCTTCTGCTCAAACACCCTGGAGTCTGGAGCGATGTATGGCATACGCGGCGGAGCACGCCTCGTCAGTGGTGCAGGCTCGTTGGGATGTGGCTTCCGCGACGGCTACACGCAATGAAGCGTTGGCTGATTTTTTTCCTTCGGTATCGGCGCAGCTGGGCGCACAGTTCAGCTGGGGCCGTAACATCGATCCGGAGACCAACACCTACAACGATATTACGACATTCAACAACGGCTATGGCATATATGCCTCGTTTACTCTTTTCGACGGCGGACAGACGATCAACCGCTATCGGCGTGCACGCAGCGAAAGAGAACGTTATCTCAATTCGGTAGAGATGAAACGCGACGACAGCGCCATAGAGGCAATGCTTGCCTTCGCGGATGCTTATTATTATAGAAATTCCATAGATATCGCGAAAGACAAACTCCAACAGAACGAAGTGATGCTCAAGCTGATTAAGACACAAGAAGAATTGGGTGTAAAAGGGGTTCCCGACGTGGTTCAGGCTGAGGCAACGGTTGCAAACGACCGATATGAACTCGTTCATCAGGAAAACCTGTACAATCAGGCTATGCTGTCTCTAAGGTCGGCTATGAACCTCCCTTCAACGGAGCTTTTCGAAATAGACACCACATCAATAATAAAGCCATTCGTTGCAACTGAAGAATCTCCGGCATCGATTTATGAATCCGCATTGCTCTCCAATCCTAAAGTCCTGGATGCAGAGATGCAAGTCAGGGCAAGCAAGTATTCCTACAATATAGCAAAAGGGAACATGCTGCCGTCGATAAGCATCAATGCCGGAATTTCAACTTCATATTATAAAAATCTCAGTATAAAATATCAGCCGCCGACTTTCAACGAGCAATTCCGCAACAATCTTGGTGAATATATATCGGCTACACTTACCATTCCCATATTCAGCGGCTTGAGCCGACTGTCGGGTAAAAATCGTGCGAAATACGCTTATGAACAGGCTAAGGAGCAGTCAAAAGAGCAGCGGAGGCGGCTTCACGATGATATAGAGTCTGCAGTCATGGACCGTGACGGATATGCGATGGAAATTCAATCTCTGCAGGCAAGGGTCGAAGCGGATGCTGAGGCTTACCGCCTGAACAAACGCAAATATGAGGAGGGTCTGCTGTCGCTGATCGATCTGCAGATCTCTGCCAACACTTATTACTCTTCGAGAGTGGAACTGCTGCAGAAACAGATGCTTTTCTTACTCAAGGATAAACTCGTGGAATACTACAAAGGCAATAAACTATGGATGTAAAAATAGAAAAGAAAAAAGGCATAAGGGGGATAAAACCGGCATATTGGGCTTATGCCGGATTGGGGGTTGTGGCAATAGCCTTGATCATCTGGCTCTCTCTAAGCGATATCGCGTCTACATATAAGGTTGAGAGGACAGGAATTAATATAGCGGAGGTGAAATCGCAGAAATTTGATGACTATGTTCGTGTCGACGGCAGGGTGGAACCGATCAGAACTGTCCAGATAAGTCCTGAAGAAGGTGGCATAGTCATGGATATGGTAGTTGAGGAAGGATCACAAGTGCGTAAAGGAGACGTGATAATACGCCTGAGCAACAGTAATCTTGATCTTCAGATACTCAACGCGGAGGCGGAACTTGCCGAGAAGCAGAATATACTTCGCAACACTCAGATATCTATGGAGCAAGACAGGCTTAACAACCGCACTGACCAGGCGCAGCTGGAACTTGATGTGCAGAGAAAGCACAGAGGATATATGCAGCAGAAGAAGCTTTTCGAAGACAAACTTATAGCCAAAGAGGATTACCTTCAGGCAAAAGAAGACTATGAACTTGCAAAGAGGCGTCATTCGCTCATAAACCAAAGACTGAATCAAGACAGTATCTACAGGCTTGCACAAGTGGATCAGATGGAAGACAACCTTGCCAACATGGAAAGAAACATTCAGTTGATCCGCAAACGAAAAGAAAGCCTTAATGTGGTGAGCCCTATCGACGGGGAACTCGGTCTGCTTGATGTGGAGCTCGGACAAAACATCACAGCCGGGCAGAAGATCGGACAGATCAATGATCTGACCTCCTATAAGGTGACCGGTCAGATAGATGAGCATTATATCGACAGGGTTCACAAAGATCTTATCGCATCTTCAGCACGCAATGAACGTGACATGAGTCTTCGTCTGCGCAAGGTATATCCTGAAGTGAGGGAGGGTAAATTCAAGGTGGAATTCGTCTTCACCGACAAATGTCCCGACAATATAAGAAGCGGACAGACGTGCTTTCTCAGCCTTCAGCTTGGACAGCCTGTAGATGCCGTGGTGATACCTAAAGGCTCTTTCTATTCCACAACAGGAGGAAAGTGGATATTCGTGGTAGATCCTTCCGGGAAGAAGGCTTATAGAAGAAACATACGCCTCGGTCGCCAGAATCCGGAATTTTATGAAGTGCTTGAGGGTCTTGAACCCGGAGAACAGATCATCACAAACGGTTACGAATCTTATGGCGACGCGACAACACTGACAATCAAATAATGAAACAATATGAAATCCTATTTTAAATTTTTAAGCAGAAACAAGGCTTACACGGCGATTGACGTTTTCGGTCTTGCCATAAGCATGATGTTTGTGGTCCTTATAGGATGCTACACATGGCAGGAAAGCCATGTCGACAAGCAGCACGGCAAAGCCCACAGAATGTATTATCTCGGATTGGATATGCGTGGAAAAAAAACGATGGGATCCCACTGGTACGTGCAGTTCCTGTTGAAAGACAAGTTTCCTGAGATCGAATCCGCCACAGCATTATTTAGAGACGGCAGATGGTTTGAATATGAAGACAAGAAGATATACACCAACTGCTATTATGTGGATTCCACATTCTATGATCTTTTTGATTTTAAACTGATACAGGGTGATCCGAAGACTGTGCTCGACAGTCCGAGTAATATCGTGGTGAGCGAGGAATACGCACGTAAGGTCTGGGGTGATGAGGATCCTATCGGGAAAAGTATATTATTCGATGCAAATGTGGAGCCATTGGTTGTGGCAGGAGTCATGGAGCCAATGAAAAATACAGCTTTCATGACATCTGAAAAGACGCCTGTAGACATGCTGTTGAATTTTTCGATGATTAAACATATCAACTGGACGTTGGTAGATTCGCGGATGGGGAATGCAACCGGAGTGGAGGTTATCCTGCTTGCAAAAGATGGGTATGACCTTGTCAAAAAGAAAGACGAATATGAAAAGGCTCTAAAAAACGATTACTGGATTTTAAATCTTCCGGAGAACAACATACATCTCGAAATATATCCTTTCAAGGACAGTTACTTTTCGGAAGTTCAATCCGGTCATATTAATTCCGGCGATATAAAAATGATAAAACTGCTCTTCAGTGTCGGGCTCGTGATATTGCTTTTTGCCATAATGAACTATATCAACCTTACGGTGGCTCTCGCGGGAAAGAGAGCCAAGGAGATGGCTACCCGGCGTCTTCTTGGCGAAGGGAGGATGAGCATTATGTGGCGTCTGATAGGGGAGAGTGCCATTCTGTGTTCGTTTTCAATGATATTGGGTATCGCGCTTTCATTCCTGATGCAGCCGTATGCGTCGGCTCTCTTGAAAACTCCTATTGACATTGTTGGCTGTCTTAATGTCTATACTGTTTTATTCCTTGTAATTATCCTTCTGATAATGAGTGTTACATCAGGTA
>JAIDJJ010000597.1 GCA_029052265.1 Muribaculaceae bacterium | reverse complement strand
ATATCACACGATGGCGTATGAATTTGACAATGCCGATGTGATGGCAGACGCTTTTTGCGGAAGATCGGATGCTCCGGACTATTCGAGGGTGTTGAACCCTACCGTCACCCATTTCGAGCAACGTGTGGCAAATCTTACAGGAGCAAAAGAGGTGAGTGCATTCTCATCAGGAATGTCGGCGATAAGCGCCATGATACTTAGTGCAGCAGCCGCAGGAAAGAATATAGTATCGTCCAGTCACATGTTTGGCAACACATTCCTGTTGCTCACACAGACACTCAAACGTTTTAATGTGGAGGCAAGGTTGACAGACCTTACTGATCCTGAAGCCGTAAGGAGTCTTGTGGATGCAGATACCTGTTGTATATTTTTGGAAAGTGTCACTAACCCGCAGACAGAAGTGGCAGATGTGAGAGCGCTTTCCAAGATAGCGCGTGAGCATGGTATACCTCTTATCGCCGACACTACAATGGTACCGTTCACCCAGTTTGACGGAAAAAAAGCCGGGATAGATTTCCAGGTTGTGTCGACCACAAAATATGTTTCAGGCGGAGCCACGAGCCTTGGAGGGGTGATTATTGATTATGGCAGTTTTCCGGAAATATCACAACGTATAAAGAAGGATTCCGTTTTCAATTTCGGAGGCTACATGACGCCGCATGTGGCGTATATGCAGACCCTCGGTCTTGAGACCCTTCAGGTGAGATATGACAGGCAGGCATCTTCAGCATTGAAGATAGCCGGGATGCTTGAAAAGACACCGGGAGTAAAGAAAGTGGGGTATCCCGGATTGGAAAGTCATCCTCACCACAAGCTGTTTAGGGAGATATATGGAGAAAAGGGAGGTGCAATGCTGACATTCGACCTTGCTGACGAGGCGACATGTTTCAGGTTTATAAATGCGTTGGAAATGATACACCGTGCGACCAACCTGTTTGACAACAGAAGTCTGGCGATTCATCCGGCGAGTACGATTTTCGGACCGCTGTCTGCAGAGCAGAGAAAATCGATGGACATATATGACACCACCATACGTCTTTCAATCGGTCTTGAAGATCCCGACGACCTATATGCAGATCTTGCACAGGCAATCAGCACAGCAATCAACGACTGACCTTCAAATCATTTATAATCATGAGAAAATACGATTTTGACACAGTGATCGACCGCCGCGGGAGCGGTGCGATCAAGACAGATGTACTTGAGGAAAGATTCGGACGCGGGGATCTTATCTCCGCTTGGGTGGCAGACATGGATTTCGCTACACCTCCGTTTATTATAGATGCGCTTAAAGAGCGTCTCGAACATCCGATATTGGGGTATACCTCCGAACCTGCCGACTATCGGAGCGCGATAATCGATTGGGAAAAGGGACTTCACGGATGGGAGATAGATCCTGAATGGATCAGCTACATACCCGGTATCGTGAAAGGGATAGGGATGGTGTTGAACGTATTTACAAAGCCGGGCGATGACGTGGTGATCATGCCGCCGGTGTATCATCCGTTCAGGATTGTGCCGGAAGAGAACGGCAGAAATGTAGTGAACGTTCCGATGATTGAGGATGATGCCCACAGGTATCATATAGATTATGAAGCCCTGGAGCGTCTTGACACGAAAGGGGGCGTTCTGATCTTCGCCAATCCCCATAATCCTTCAGGCAGAATATGGAGTAGGGAAGAGCTTCATAAACTCGCCGCCATATGCAGGAAGAAGAATCTGCTTGTGATTTCGGATGAGATCCATGCCGACATGGCGCTTTGGGGCAACCGCCACACTCCGTTTGTGACTGTGAGTGAAGATGCCGCACAGAACAGCATTACATTTTGTGCCCCTTCCAAGACATTCAATATTCCAGGAATCGTAAGCTCATTTTCCGTTGTCCCCAATGATGAAATCAGGGAGCGTTTCTATGGATGGATGCGTGCAAGCGAGTTTAATGAAGCTCCGCTTATGTCGCCTATCGCCACTATCGCCGCCTACCGCAAAGGTGCGGAATGGCGTAAGGAGATGCTGGCATATGTTGAAGACAATATCCGTTTCGTGGAGGAATATTGTGAGAAAAATATTCCGGGAGTCAGGGCGCTGCGTCCCGATGCATCGTTCCTTGTATGGCTTGACTGCCGCGGGCTCGGTTTGTCGCAAGAAGATCTTGTCGACATGTTTGTCAACGGGGCACGTGTAGCTCTTAACGACGGTGCAATGTTCGGTAAAGAAGGTAAAGGTTTGATGCGTCTGAATGTCGCCTCCCCCCGCGTGGTAATACAGGAGGTGATGACAAGGATAAAAGACGCGGTTGCAAGCCTGAAATAAAACAGCTGATGAAAATTATCGATATAATAAAAGAGAGCCGCAATCCGGTTTTTTCGTTTGAGATACTTCCTCCGTTGAAGGGGAACAGTATATATAAGGTGTTTGACATAGTGGAAAAACTCAGAAAGTTTGATCCTAAATTTGTCAACATCACGTCGCATCACAGCGAATATGTCTACAAGCCCCTTCCTGACGGCACCCACCGCAGGGTAAGCGTGGTGAAGCGTCCCGGAACGGTAGCTATTGCCGCAGCCATACAGAACAGGTATGGATTGATACCTGTGCCGCACATAATATGCAAAGGTTTTACCAAGGAGGAGACCGAATATGCTCTTCTTGATCTCAATTTTCTGGGCATCAACAATCTGTTGGTGCTCAGAGGAGATGAGAAGGGTCAGGACTCCACCAACGGGAGGCCGGAACTTTATCATGAACATGCCACAGATCTTCAGGAGCAGGTCAACCGGTTTAACAAGGGTGTCGGTCTTGACGAAATGAGTATTCAAGGTATAGAAACACCATTTTCATACGGAATGGCATGTTATCCTGAGAAACATGAGGAGGCACCCAACATGGACTCCGACATGTATTATCTGAAAAAGAAGGTGGAGAACGGCGCCGACTATCTTGTCACCCAGATGTTTTTTGACAATGAAAAATATTTCCGGTTTGTGGAAAGGTGTCGGGCGGAAGGTATAGATGTGCCTATCTTGCCGGGTTTGAAACCGATTTCCAAGAAATCTCAGCTTACCGTGCTTCCCAAAGTCTTCAGAACTGATATTCCGGAAGAGCTTGCCTCCAGAGTGCGCGGTTGCAAGACAGACGAAGAAGTGAAGCTGGCAGGGATAGAATGGGCGGTGAAGCAGAGCCGTCAACTTCTCGAACATGGCGCGCCCGGCATTCATTACTATACGATGAGTGTAAGCGACAGCGTGTTGAAAATAGCGGAGAAAGTGTTTTGACGCCTTTCCTATGTCCGCATAAATTAAAACGTAAGAAAACCAGACAAAGTCTTTTGAACTGATGCCAACCGATTTGATACAGCTTTTGAAGCGGGAAGTGCTCGTGCTCGACGGAGCGATGGGCACCATGATACAGCGTTACCGTTTTAAAGAGGAGGATTACCGTGGCGACAGGTTTGTCTCTCACGATGTCAGGCTCTCCGGATGCAACGATATCCTATGCCTTGTCCGTCCCCGGGAGATAAAGGATATCCATAATGCATATCTCGCTGCAGGAGCCGACATAATCTCCACCAATTCGTTTAACGCAAACGCGGTCTCTATGGAAGACTATGGTCTGCAACGTTACCCCGGGCTGATAAAAGAGATCAACCGCGCGGCAGCCTCCATTGCGAGGGAATGCGCGGAAAATGCCCCGGTGCGGAGATGGGGAGGCAGGGCGCTTGTGGCAGGTTCCGTTGGTCCGACCAACAGGACCGCGTCGATGAGTCCGGAAGTGAATGATCCGGCTTTCCGCAATGTGACATACGACATGCTCTATGAGGCATATAAAGAGCAGACGGAAGGTCTGATAGAAGGCGGGGCAGACATTTTGCTGTTTGAGACAGTATTCGACACCCTCAACCTTAAAGCGGGGCTTGACGCAGCCAACAAGGCTATGGAATCTTGCGGCAGGGAATTGCCGATAATGATAT
>JAIDJJ010000596.1 GCA_029052265.1 Muribaculaceae bacterium | reverse complement strand
GTACCGAAGTTCATTGTCCAGATCAGGTCATCAAGTCCGTTGCGCTGGAAATTGGATGACCAGTCACATTGGAATAATGTCACCTCTTCACCAAAATTTTTATGAAGCATGTCCCGGATATTTCCTACATACTCCTTGTCTTCCCCATATGATCCATATTCGTTTTCTACCTGAACCATAATAATTGGTCCGCCGTTCGCTATGGTGAGGTCAGATACCTGATCGGCTACAGCCTTTTGAAATTTGTCTACTCTTTCAAGGAAATAAGGATCGTTTTCCCTAAGGCGTATATCTTTTTTCTTCAGCAGCCACCATGGGAGTCCCCCCATTTCCCATTCCGCACACACGTATGGACCGGGACGAAGAATTACCTTCATATCGTTTTTTTCGCAAAGATTAATAAATTCGCGAAGGTCATTCTGTCCTGTAAAATCAAACTGGTCTTCTTGGGGCTCGTGAGAATTCCAAAAAGTATACAGGCAGATGGTGTTCATGCCAAGTGCCTTACAGAGTTTTATACGCTGATCCCAATATGGTTTCGGGATGCGGGGATAATGCAGTTCGGCAGCCTTTACTACAAAAGGGGCACCATTTAAAAGGAATGTGCCGTTCCCGGATTCAAATTTACCGGCAGATACTGTCTGTCCCGCTACATTTGATAAAACCGGGAGTTCTGCAATTGCCGCGCCTGCAGAAGATGCAATCAGCGACGCCGCTATCAATGCAATGGTTGGTTTGTGTTTCATGTTGAACTATTGGTTCGAGTTTATTATGGTCAAATTTTATTGATGCGAAGTTATATAATAATATTGTGGTTGAAGTGTAAAAATCATTCAAAAATGAGTGTAATTTCATCATAAGGTAATATTTGACTGATATTATATAGGCCGACAATCAATTGAATTTGATGATTGTCGGCCTATGAGAGGCGTATCAGCTAATACGGTTGTTAGAATTGATACATGCCAAAGGTGGAGTCACACCTTATTTGCAACTGTCGAGCGGACAGCGCGGCTTGATCTGCTTGAAGAAATCATTGCCTTTGTTGTCCACAAGAATGAACGCCGGGAAGTCTTCAACTTCAATTTTCCAGATTGCTTCCATTCCAAGTTCGGGATATTCAAGGAGCTCTACATTCTTAATAGAGTTCTTTGCAAGAATTGCAGCCGGACCGCCTATTGATCCGAGGTAGAAACCTCCATGTTTCTTGCAGGCATCAGTGACCTGTTGACTGCGATTGCCCTTTGCAATCATGATCATGGAGCCACCCGCAGCCTGGAATTGGTCTACATAAGAGTCCATACGTCCTGCTGTTGTAGGACCGAATGAACCTGAGGGCATTCCTTCGGGCTTTTTAGCCGGACCCGCATAATAAATAGGATGATCCTTGAGATACTGGGGCATGGGCTCTCCTGCGTCAAGACGTTCTTTGATTTTAGCGTGAGCTATATCTCTACCCACAATGATTGTGCCTTTAAGTGACAGACGGGTAGATACAGGATACTTGTCAAGGTCTGCAAGCACTTCTGCCATAGGACGGTCGAGATCAATCTTCACTACCTCTCCTTCTCCTGTGTTACGC
>JAIDJJ010000595.1 GCA_029052265.1 Muribaculaceae bacterium | reverse complement strand
ATGCGTCGTGTGGCTATCTTCGCAAGCAAGGCGTCGAACCTCGTTAAACTTGAAATCAGCCAGGACGGTATGAAGCTGGCTGCACAGGATCTTGATTACGGCACATCCGCCGAGGAGAAAGTCATATGCGATTATAAAGGCAATGACATGGTGATCGGATTCAATTCTCAATTCACTGTGGAGATACTTGGGAATCTTGGAGGCGACACGGTAGTTGTAAAACTTTCAGATCCCGCACGTCCCGGGATATTCTGTCCGCTTGAACAGGAACCCAATCAAAACATAGTCACCATTCAGATGCCGATGCAGGTGTTGGAATAATGATGCGAGCCTGTCTTTAGCGTTTCTCTTTCTAAGACTAAATAACCATACAAGATGGAAGAAAATCTGAGACTCAATCTTGAGCGTCCGATTATATTTTTTGATCTCGAGACAACAGGCACGAATGTCACTCACGACAGAATCGTGGAGTTGTCATATATAAAGGTTTATCCCGATGGCACAGAAGAGAAAAAGTGCCGGAGGATCAATCCTGAGATCCCCATACCCCCTGCAAGCACAGCGATACACCATATTTCGGACGACGATGTCAAAGACTCCCCGACATTCCGTCAGATAGCCAGGTCTCTGCTTGAAATATTCGATGGATGCGATATTGCCGGATACAACAGCAATAAATTTGATGTGCCTCTGCTGATGGAGGAATTTGGCAGGTGTGGTATCAATTTTGACATCGCTGGCCGTAGATTTATAGACGTGCAGAACATATTTCACAAAATGGAGCAACGCACGCTTGTTGCAGCATATAAGTTTTATTGTGGCGCTGATCTGGAGGGAGCACATAGCGCACTTGCAGACACACAGGCGACATATGAAGTGTTGCTGGGGCAGATAAAACGTTATCCGGAGCTTCAGAATGATGTGGAATATCTTGCGAAGTTTTCCAAGATAGGAAAAAATCTTGATCTTGCAGCAAGGATAGTGCTTGATGACAATGAAGTTCCTGTTTTTAATTTTGGGAAACATAAAGGGAAGCCTGTGAGGGATGTGCTCAAAAAGGAGCCTTCTTTTTTCGATTGGGTAATGCAGGGGGATTTCCCTAAGAATACAAAAGATGTACTCATGCAGCTCAAGTATAAGTATCAGCAGGCAAACAAGCAAGAAAAGAAAGAGGTCAACTAACAAATCTTGACAATTCACATGTTGAAAGGCAAACACATAGTGTTGGGAATTTCAGGAGGTATTGCAGCTTACAAGGCAGCTTATCTCCTGCGTCTTCTCATCAGGAAAGGGGCGGAAGTGCAGGTGGTGATAACACCCAACGGAAAGGAATTTATCACACCTGCCACACTTGCGGCATTGAGCGGCAAGCCTGTGGTGAGTGAATTTTTCGCAGCCAATACAGGGGAGTGGCACAGCCATGTAGATCTGGGACTTTGGGCAGATCTTATGATCGTGGCTCCCGCCACGGCAAGCACTATAGGCAAGATGGCAAACGGTATTGCTGACAATATGCTCATCACCACCTATCTGTCTGCCAAAGAGCAAGTGATGGTGGCGCCTGCGATGGATCTTGACATGTGGAGACATCCTTCCACACAGAGGAATGTCGAGACCTTGAAACGCGACGGCGTTATAATAGTGGAGCCTGCCAGCGGAGAGCTCGCGAGTGGACTTTCCGGAAAGGGAAGGATGGAGGAGCCTGAAAAAATAGTAGAGGCGGCAGAAAAATATTTCGCCACACAGGAGACATTATGTGGCAAGAAAGTCCTTATCACCGCCGGACCGACTTATGAAAATATTGATCCGGTGAGATTTATAGGCAATTATTCAAGCGGGAAAATGGGTTTCGCCATTGCAGAGGAATTTGCATCTCGCGGTGCGGATGTCACAGTTATTGCAGGTCCCGTCAATATCTGTCTTTCCGGGGAGGATATAAGGCGTATAGATGTCACGTCGGCAAAAGAGATGTGTCGCGAATGTGAGAAGGTCGCTGCAGATGCCGATGTGGTGGTGCTTGCAGCGGCGGTGGCTGACTATGCTCCTGCCGAAGTGGCGGAAACCAAGATAAAGCGTGAAGGGAGCGACGGGATGACTCTTAAACTGGTAAAGAATCCGGACATTGCCGCCACCCTGGGAGCTGCGAAACGCCCCGGGCAGATATTTGTGGGATTTGCACTTGAGACTGATCATGAGTATGAGAATGCATGTAAGAAACTCAAGAATAAAAACCTTGACTGGATCGTGCTTAATTCCTTGCGCGATCCTGAGGCTGGGTTCATGAAAGACACAAACAAGATTACAATGGTGTCGGCATCCGGAGAAGCCCTTGCTTTTGGCGCAAAGAGCAAACGGCAGGTTGCTGCAGATATCATCGACACCCTCTTCGGCGAATTGTCCGGGAAATGATTCTTGAGTTGTAGGATGTCGGGATTAAGAAGTACATATTGTGCAGTTTCGGTAGCGATAATATGCATGTTGTCCGGTAAGCCTGTAGATGCGGGTGCTCAGGAACTTCAGTGCAGGGTTGAAGTCAACACAAGTTCCATTGAAGGCACAAATAAAAGTGTGTTCACCACTTTGCAGGAAAGTATGACCGAATATCTCAACGAGACCAAATGGACCGACATGATCATTTCTCCGACAGAAAAGATTGAATGCAGTTTCTTTCTTACCGTCAAAGAATATGCCGACGACAGGATCAAGGGGGATTTGCAGGTGCAGCTGGTGCGTCCTGTGTTTAACAGCACATATACCACGACGCTTTTGAATTTCAAGGATACAAAGATCGAATTTGATTATCGTGAAGGGGAGCCGCTGATTTTTAATGAAGGTTCGTGGGATACCAATCTTACCGGTATCTTAAACTTTTATGCATATTTGTTTCTGGCACTGGACTGCGACAGCTTTTCTCCGAAAGGTGGTCAGCCATATTTTGACAAGATGGCGACTGTCGTCCAACTGGCTCAGTCGAGTGGGGAGGTAGGCTGGAGAGCATTTGAGGATACTAAAAACCGCAGCGGGGTGTTAAGTTCTTTCACTGATTCCAATACAGGGATGATAAGGGATCTTGTATATCAGTATCATCGCAAGGGGCTTGATGAAATGGCGACCAGCCCTGACAAAGGAAGGGCAGCTGTCACGGCATCGTTGCAGGCGATCTCAGATATTTATAAGAATGCCCCGATGTCGGTAGCTCTGTCGATGTTCAGGGATGCAAAGCTTGACGAATTGGTGAATATATATTCCAAAGCGCCTCAGGCAGAGAGGGAGCAGGTCTATGAGCTGCTTAAAGATATTTATCCTACAGACAGTGAAAGACTTGAAAAAATTAGAAAACCCGATGATCTATGAGAGACCATCTTCAAAACTGACAGGATATGCTGGAAAGTCTTATCATAAAAAACTATGCGCTTATAGATGATCTGAATCTGCGTTTCAAACGCGGACTGTCGATTGTTACCGGAGAAACAGGTGCCGGCAAATCGATAATGCTCGACGCTCTATCGCTACTTCTTGGAGAGAGGGCGGATTCTAAAGCCATATCCGATAAAAGCCGTAAGTCTGTGATAGAGGCGGTATTCTCGAATCCGGACAAGGCGTTGCGCAAATTTTTCGACAGCAACGGGCTTGAATGGAATCCTGCGGAATTGATTGTCAGAAGGGAGGTCTCCCCATCCGGCAGGTCGCGTGCATTTGTTAATGATACCCCAGTCACCCTTCCGGTGCTTTCTTCGATCACAGGTAATCTGGTGGATATTCATTCCCAGCACAGCAATATAGTCTTGTCGCAAAGTTCAAGTCATCTGGCGATAATAGACGCCTTTGCCGGAAATTCGGAAAAACTGTCTTCTTATCAGGCAGATTTCTCCTCATATGTAGCTTTAAGGAGCAGGATAAAGAAAATAAAAGGGCAGATTGAAAAAAACAGGGAAAACCGAGAGTTCATAGCCTTTCAGCTTGAACAGCTTGATAAGTTAAAACCCAAAAACGGCGAACTCCGGCAGGTAGAGCAAGAGTTTGACATGTTGAGTGACTCCGACCAGATAAGGGAAGATCTGGGAAGTGCTTATAACTGTTTTGAAAGCGGAGACAGGAGTATCAACGCTTTGTTGGCTGAGGCGACAGATTCGATATCGAGGGTAAACCTTTCTTTATTTGGGGAGGATGTAGAAGAAGAGCTTATGACCCGGCTTGAGAATTTGCGGATAGAGCTTAAAGATATCACCGAGACTGTGTATGATTATCTTGACCGCGTCGATTCTGACCCGGCACGTCTTGCGAAGGTCACATCGCGCATGAATCAGATTTATGAAGCGATAAAACGTTTCAAGGTGGTTGATGAGGAGGGGCTCGTGAAACTCCATGCAGAATTAAGAGGTAAGCTGGATGCCATCGATAACGGGGATGTAGATGTGGAGACTATGGAAAAGG
>JAIDJJ010000594.1 GCA_029052265.1 Muribaculaceae bacterium | reverse complement strand
AACGACTGAATGAAGGCTTAAAACAAGCCAAAAAGACTTCTAAAGATTTCTTAATGTTAAAAGTAAACATACTCTAAAAATAAAAAGACGCTGCGACTGTCCATCAAACATCGCAGCGTCTTTTTTATCCGCCGGTGTGCGTAATGCACCGGACTCTCAATCCACAAAATTATTCTTGATCTCTTCACATATAAAAGACATCTTCTCAGGATCCGGATTTGAAATCTTGTTTTTGAAATCCATATCCCCCTCTTTCTGAATAGGGATGAGATGGATATGCGCATGAGGCACTTCCAGACCGAGGACAGCCACACCGACCTTTGTGCATGGAATAGCCTTCTTGATGGCAGCAGCCACCTTCTTCGCAAAGACCATCATGCCGCCGAGCGTCTCGTCGTCAAGATCAAAGATATAATCAGTCTCCTGCTTGGGAACCACAAGAGTGTGTCCCCAATTAACCGGGTTGATGTCAAGGAATGCATAAAACCTGTCATCCTCCGCCACTTTATAGGAAGGTATCTCCCCGGCAATAATTCTTGAAAAGATTGTCATGTCAGATCTCAATCTTTATAACCTCAAATTCAAGTTCTCCCACAGGCGCCTGCACTTTGACTTTATCGCCTACCTTATGGCCGAGAAGTCCCTGGGCTATCGGTGTGGTTGAAGCGATCTTTCCTTCGCGGAGATTAGCCTCGTTTTCAGTGACTATTGTATAGGTGACGGTCATACCGTTTTTAACATTCTTGATTGTCACCTTATTAAGAAGCTGTATAATCTCCGTATTGAGCTTGCTGTCGTCTATGATACGTGCAGAGGCTATAAGCTCCTTGATCTTGGAAATCTTCATTTCCAACATCCCCTGCGCCTCTTTGGCAGCATCATATTCAGCATTCTCCGACAGGTCACCCTTGTCGCGAGCCTCTGCGATTGCCTGTTTGATCATCGGACGCTGCGCCTCAAGTTCGGCGAGCTCCTTCATTTTTTTGTCATACCCTTCCTGGGTTAGATAAGTTGCCATATCTATATTTAAAGGTGTTTTTGATTAAATTTCATGATTAATTCCGGACAGCAAACGGCAGCCATACCCATTCAGCCTCCCGGGCGCATTACCGTAATATCAAATGAAGTAACATTGACAGATTTCATGGATACTACGTATTTAGGGTTTCCCGGATTTGAATTTCCCGATTTATTTCCCGAAGGTATTAAAAAATAAGGAATCTTTTATTTCCACTTCATTCAGCCTGTCTTGACAGATGATTGCCTGTGGCAGTAAAAGACCCTCGCTGACGCCTTTTGCGTCTTGTCCGCTATTTTCGTTGCAAAGTTAATCTTTTTTACCACAACCCACAAGTTTTAACAGTTAAAAGTTGTTAGCCCATTTCCCTGCCCGCCTCTCATCTCTCATGCACATCCGGCATCCCGTTTGTGGAAATGCTTTTTTTTTACTATTTTTGCACAGATTAGTCATTTACATATCAGGATTGATCTGTTTATAGAATGTCATACCATCTTAAAGCAATATTGGCAACGGTGATGCTGGCTGCTCCGGCTCAATTTATCACCGCACGCGAAACCATCGACCTTTCCGGCGAATGGAGCTATATCCTAACAAACGCCCCGGCGGAAATCCCCGCGGAAGGGACTCTCTCCCTGCCCGGAACTCTCGACACCAACAGCACCGGAATTCCGGTGCCACTGTCTGACAACACCTCACAGCTGTCTCGGAAATTCACCTACACCGGCAACACTTCTTACTCCCGTGAGATTTTCATCCCTGAAAGCTGGCGCAACAAATCCATATTTCTTTTTCTCGAACGGACACGTCCGGCAACTGTATTGATCGACGGCAAAAAAGTAAGTTATTCTTCTCTTATTTCCACCCCGCAGCGTCACGACTTGTCGGAAAGCCTCTCGCCCGGAAACCACTTAATCGAAATCGTGGTCAACAACGGCGACTCCATACCCGCTGCCGTGAGAAACAACTCTCATGCATGCACGGAGTCTACCCAGACTAACTGGAACGGAATAATCGGCAAAATGGAGCTCACGGCATACGACAAGCTGCATATCGTATCCGCCACTCCTTTCCCCCAGCCTGAAGGCGACTCCCGAAGAATCGATGTCAGACTGTCGCAACCGGCACCCAAAGGATATGTCATCGCCGCAGAATGCGGCAACAACAGGGTGGAAGAGAAGATCGACACAGACGACACCTGCTTCTCAATTTCGCTTCCGGCATCTTCTTTTGAATCATATTGGAGCGAATGGAACCCGCAGACCGAATCCGTCAGAATCTCACTCCATTCCCTCATGGGAGACACCGCCGACGAACTCACGGTGGAAACAGCATTGCGTGACTTCAGAACCGAAGGCAACAGATTTTATATCAACAACCACCCCGCATTCATGAGAGGGAGACACGATGCATGCGTGTTTCCCGCCACTGCTCATGTACCGATGGACTACGATTCCTGGAAACGGTATTTCGACATTGTAAAAGAATACGGTTTGAACCATGTCAGATTCCATTCCTGGTGCCCCCCGGAAGAGTGTTTCCGTGCCGCTGACGACGCGGGGATATACCTCCAGCCCGAATTGCCAATTTGGGGTGAGATTGACAAAGACCAGCAGCAGCTCCTCAGATTTCTCGATAATGAGCTGAAAGCCATAATCTCTGAATATTCTCATCATCCTTCCTTCACGATGTTCGCCCTTGGAAATGAACTCTGGGGCGACACCGGGCTCATGAAATCTTTCCTCGAAGAGGCAAACCGGATCAACCCGAACCTGTTGGTGACATATGGATCAAACATCTATCTCGGATGGAAAGGCCATCTTGACGGAGAAGACTTTCTTGTGACCTGCAGGGTCGGCGACAGCGACGGAGAGGGATTCGCCACGCATGCGCGGGCTTCATTCTCTTTTGCCGACGCTGCCAACGGAGGAATCATCAACAGCTCTTACCCGAATTCCGCGATGAATTTTTCCCATGCCATATCCCTCTCCCCGGTTCCCGTGATAGGTCACGAAACAGGACAATACCAGATATATCCCGACTTCACTGAAATCATGAAGTATGACGGCGTGCTGCGCCCTGACAATCTTCAGGAATTTGCGCGAAGGGCGGCTGAAGCGGGCACCATCAGAAAAAACAGACAGTTCTTCAGGGCTTCCGGAGAATGGGCGGCACGCCTGTACCGTGCCGACATGGAAATGAATCTCCGCACCCCGGGCATGGGAGGGTTCCAGCTCCTCGACATCCAGGATTATCCGGGACAAGGTACCGCTCTTGTAGGGATTCTCGACTCTTTCATGGATTCAAAAGGGTTGGTTTCTCCCGAAAAATGGAGACAGGCATGCGATAAAGTGACCCTGCTTGCCGAATTGCCAAAATTCTGTTTCACTTCCGGAGAGGAGGTCAGGATACCGCTGAAAGTCGCAAATTTCAGCGCCGGGAATCTCGGGGGGAAATTCATCAGCTGGGAAACACCATTCGCCACCGGGCAAACTAAAATAAATCATGGCGAAGGGCTCGTGGACGCAGGTGAGATATCACTGCATATCCCGTCTGTTGACACCCCTGAAAAAATGACTCTGACTCTCTCATCGCCCTACGCAGAAAATTCTTATGATCTTTGGATATATCCGCAAGCTTATACAAAAAGAATTG
>JAIDJJ010000593.1 GCA_029052265.1 Muribaculaceae bacterium | reverse complement strand
ATATACGCCTACAGATGGCGTCCTCAAGGGGATCTCAAAGCAAAGCCGATCGATGAATATAAAGGGAAATGTCTTGCAGGAAAAGCCTTTCAGGTAATGATAGACAACAACCTTTGTTTCGACATCGCCCTTTATCCATATGAATTGGTGACATATGGCGAGACAGGACAGGTTTGCCAGAACTGGCTTCAATATAATCTTATCAAAAAGTATCTGGAGGAACTGACCGATGAACAGACACTTGTGATTGAATCGGGACATCCCCTCGGATTGTTCCCCTCAAAGAAAGATTCTCCAAGGGTCATCATCACCAACGCAATGATGGTGGGAATGTTCGACAACCTCCACGACTGGCACGAAGCCATGCAGATGGGCGTGGCAAACTATGGGCAGATGACCGCCGGCGGATGGATGTACATCGGTCCCCAAGGTATTGTGCATGGCACATTCAATACGTTGCTCAACGCCGGAAGAATGAAACTTGGCATACCTCAGGACGGGGATCTCTCAGGTCATCTGTTCGTTTCCTCAGGTCTCGGCGGAATGAGCGGAGCACAGCCTAAAGCCGCCGATATCGCCGGCGCAGCCTCAATTACTGCCGAGGTCGACGCCTCAAGAATAGAGACAAGGAAAAATCAAGGCTGGGTAAAGGAAGTCACAGATTCCATACCTCATGCTTTCGAACTTGCCGAAAAAGCCATGGCTGAAGGTAAGCCGCTTTCCATAGCCTATCATGGAAATGTCGTAGACCTGCTCGAATATGCGGTTGAAAACAATAAACACATCGAACTTTTGAGCGACCAGACATCCTGTCATGCAGTGTATGAAGGGGGATATTGTCCGGCAGGTCTTTCGTTTGAAGAACGTACCAAACTTCTTCATGAAGATCATGACGCATTCCGTAAAAAAGTAGATGAATCTCTTCGCCGGCATTTCCAGGCGATAAAAGCGCTGACAGCACGCGGAACTTATTTCTTCGATTATGGCAACTCGTTCATGAAAGCGATATATGACGCCGGAGTGAAAGAGATATCCCGCAATGGAATCGATGAGAAAGACGGTTTCATCTGGCCCTCTTATGTGGAAGATATAATGGGTCCGATGCTTTTCGATTACGGTTACGGACCTTTCAGATGGGTTTGCCTGAGCGGGAAACATGAAGACCTTGTAAAAACCGACCGCGCCGCAATGGAATGTATTGACCCCGACAGGCGCGGACAAGACCGCGATAATTATAATTGGATACGCGACGCGGAGAAGAATGCCCTTGTCGTTGGCACACAGGCAAGAATCCTCTATCAGGATGCCATGGGACGCCTCAAAATCGCTTTACGTTTTAATGAAATGGTACGCAACGGGGAAGTCGGTCCGATTATGCTCGGACGTGATCACCACGATGTCAGCGGCACCGATTCTCCGTTCCGTGAAACTTCAAACATCAAAGACGGATCAAACGTCATGGCAGACATGGCTGTGCAATGCTTTGCCGGAAACTGCGCGCGCGGCATGAGTCTCGTGGCACTTCATAACGGTGGTGGTGTCGGAATCGGAAAATCGATCAACGGCGGTTTCGGAATGGTGTGCGACGGATCTGAAAGAGTTGACTCTATCCTTAGAAACGCCATGTTGTGGGACGTAATGGGAGGCGTGGCACGCCGCAGCTGGGCACGCAACGAGAACGCCATGTCTACTGTGAAAGAATGGAACGAGACTCAGTCAGAAAACGGATTCATGATCACAGAGCCTTTCCTGGCTGATGAAAATCTGCTGAAAGAACTGTTGGAAAAATAATTTTTAATAACCTTATTATCCCGGCAGGATATCTCAAGACATAT
>JAIDJJ010000592.1 GCA_029052265.1 Muribaculaceae bacterium | reverse complement strand
GTAATGGTCACAGTCTCCCGACGTGGCGTGTTAGCAAAGAATCCGTGATATGCAACCCATTCAACATTACAAATCAATATCCCTTCAGTGAAAAAGCATCTAAAAACCCGTTCCCCGACTTTAACAAATATTGGGGAACAGGATCTTAGAAACTGTTTAAATTTATTTGTCGAAGGAATTGAGAGGATTTGACAGGCAGATTTTTGATATTTATGAAGAAGTTATGGGGTTCCATAATGACTGAATAAATATCATAAAGATGCTGACAAAGAACTCAATGACAAGATAAAATAAATTTAAACAGTTTCTTAGACATAGAATAAACTTGTAAAGAAAATAGATATGAAAGCATTGACATATACCGCGTCGGGGCGGTTTGAACTGGTTGAGAAACCGAAGCCGGATGTTTTGGATCCGAAGGATGCCGTGGTGAAAGTTACTCTTGCGAGTATCTGCTCGTCTGACCTGCATATTTTGCATGGGGCGGTGCCTCAGGCGGAGGTCGGTATTACCGTGGGACATGAGATGGTTGGCATTGTTGAGTCCGTTGGTGCGGAAGTCACCAACGTCAAGCCGGGCGACAGAGTCGCTGTGAATGTCGAGACATTCTGCGGAGAGTGTTTCTACTGCCGGCGGGGTTACGTGAATAACTGCACCTCAGGGGGCTGGATGTTGGGCTGCCGCATCGATGGCGGTCAGGCGGAATATGTCCGCGTGCCATATGCCGACAACGGTCTGACTCCTATTCCAAACAACGTGAGCGACGAACAGGCACTGTTTGTCGGTGACATTCTCGCCACAGGTTATTGGGCTGCCAAGATTTCTGAAATTTCAGAAGAAGATACTGTGCTCATCATCGGTGCCGGGCCAACCGGATTATGCTCTCTGGAATGTGTGCAGCTCTATAAGCCTCAAAGGATAGTGGTCTGTGAGGCTGACAAAGACCGGCGCGAATTCGTGCAGAAGCATTATCCGGATGTCAATGTAGTCGAGCCGGCAAAATGCCGTGAAGTCCTTGACTCATTGACAGAGGGTCGTGGCGCCGACCGTGTTATTGAGGTTGCCGGAGGTGAGGATACGTTTGAACTCGCTTGGCGATCTGCCCGACCCAATGCAATCGTCACGATTGTAGCTCTTTATGAGAAGGAACAGATATTGCCGCTGCCATGGATGTATGGCAAGAACCTGACGTTCAAGACCGGCGGTGTCGACGCCTGCGACTGCGACAAAATCATGCAGCTTATTTCCGAAGGCAAGATTGACACCACTCATCTGATAACACACCGCTACCCTCTCAGCCGAATCCGGGAAGCCTACGACCTCTTCGCCAACCGCGCCGACGGCATCATCAAAACCGCCATTTCTCGGGACGACTATTCAAACGCCGGAACACCCTCTTAAATTACTCGGTTTGGTTACGGAGAGTGCCATGACGGTATTCCTCCATAAAGGTTTCATAAACATACGCCGGGCTTTCGATGTAAAGTGCTGTCTTGTGGTCACAAAGTTTTTCAAAGGTCTCGGTATTGTGGAACAGTACCAACGCTTCTTCAAGACCTATGCATAGGTCTTTCATCATCCACTCTACCACTTTGGCGGTGATGTACTCAACCAAAAATTCAAAGTTATTGTCAGTCTGTCTCATAGTTTTACAAGGAATTCAAGAGCGCGCTCGGTCGCAAAGAAATATTGAAAGTTAAGATCTTTGTAAATAAGACCTGCCACAACTGCTTCAAGATCGATAATTTTCATGTCGTAGAGTCCGAATAGACGCGCCATGTCATCGTCAGCTACCGGACCGATTACGATATCATAGTCATGATGACACTCACTGCCTGATCTATTGCGATTAGCCATAACGAAAAGAGCCCATTCACGGTCAGCGACCTCAAAAATCTTCACATTTAATCCGGCTGCTATAGCTCTATCCAGATCAAATTCATATTCTGTTACGGTCGGGGCACCTCCATAGCGATTTGTAATTGTCCTTGACCATTCTTTGGCTTGCATCGGAAGATGTGTTGTGTAAAAGCCCTGCCCGAAGTCCTTATATTTACGGCCTTTCGTCAAGTCAATCCTCTCAATCGGCTGGTTTGAACCATGGTATAGCCTCATGATAGTGCGCCCCCGTTTTTAAGGCAAATAGCTGCCATGTCATCCACACAATCCTGCATCGACAACTGATGTTCCACTTCATAATTTTCAATCGAGAACTCCAGTCCTTTGAACCGAGACAGATAATTACATGCTTCTTTCTTTGTCAACTTAAACTGTCGGGCAAACATTCCCATACTCATCACAACGTAATGAATCACATTTAAAGATACCTCTGATGTCGGCTTTAATTCTATTTTTGCAGATACTCCTAACGCCTCTGACAGTTTGTTTATAGTTGAGAAGGTAATTCCACGTCCGTTCTCAATTTTTGATATCTCTGATTTTGTCACGCCTACTTTCTCTCCCAGCTGCTGCTGAGTGCGACCAAGCTCTTTTCGCCGCTTTAAGAATAACGAGCCTATTTCATCAAATCTGCTTGTCATATCATTTGCAAAGTTAATAAAAGTTTCTAATATTGGAAACTTATTTATCAGCAAATTTGTTGATTTTCTTGCATAATAACCCTAAGACCCCAAACTGGCTTGATGGAGGCTATGAAATCTTACCACCCGATTCTCCGAAAATAAAAGAGATAGAGGAATACAATAAGAAACTCTGTCCAGCTTTGCATGCAAAACTTGATGAAAGCCGGCGTTTAACTTCGGCTACAGTCTGCAGCCGGCAAACTTATTGTCCGCTCTATGCCCACATCACGGATGAATTGTTCATCGTGACTTACTACAAGCAACGTTCCTTTGTAGTTTTTCAATACCGCCGCCAATATCTCCATACTTGCTATGTCGATATTATTAGTCGGTTCGTCGGCAATGATCATATCAGGAGCCTGCCCGCAGACAATCAGGTAACATAATGCCAGTTTCATCTTCTCTCCCCCGCTAAGGCTACCACATTTCTTGTCCCATGTAGAGGATGTAAACAAAAAACGGTTCAACAACATCTTCAATTCATGCTCCGGTCTTCCGGAGCTGCAAGCCTCCAACTGCCCGTAAACAGTCAATTCCTTGTCGAGGCACGAATATTCTTGATCCAGATACAATATGTCTAACGCTTCATTGCGGAATATTTCTCCTTCATAAGGCTGCAGGGGGCCGGCTACCAGCTTCAGCAAAGTGCTTTTGCCACATCCGTTGTCTCCTTGAATACGTATGCGTTCTCCACTGAATATCGACATTTCCAGCGGATGTTTCCTCCACATTGTATCCCGGTCTGCATACCTGCAAGTGATGTTTCTTGCCTCTACAAGAAGTTTTTTGCAAGCCAAGGCTGAATTCCCCATATCTATTTTCATGTCAACGGATTCATTGATAGATAAACGCATTTCCTGCACCTCTCGCCTCATTGACTCGATCTTTTCCTCTTGCACCTTTGTCGCGGCGCTTGTTGTGAAGCCCGCCGCGTTGCTTGACGTAAATCGTCACGAGTCCGATGACCGCCATGACGAGCATGGCAATGAACCCGGCAAGCTTCCCGAGTACAATCGAGAACACGATGAATCCCACGAACGAGACTCCGATGGCGGCAGCCGCCAGAGTGAGAAAGCGTCCACGGATTCC
>JAIDJJ010000591.1 GCA_029052265.1 Muribaculaceae bacterium | reverse complement strand
CAATAATATGTCAATGATAAGGAGAATAGTGACAGCGTATACTCCGGCGACACAGGGCACGCGTACTTTTTCGATAAATTTCATGGCAAGTTATCAACTGAGCCGGAAGGTGACATTGTCGGCTTTTTTTGATCATCAGGTCAATACCCCTCTGGTGTCAAGCACCGCGTACCCCACAACAAATTCTAATTACGGTATCGCTATCAACCTGTCGCTGGCAAGATAGGACCGTTTCCTACAAAAAACGGGAGACGGATGCTTCCGTCTCCCGTTATATGATTCAAAAAAGGTTGCCGTCACTCTCCTGTGGGACGTGTATAACCGTCTTTTTCGCATCTTTTTGTCATTGCTTCAATACGAGCCTTTGTCTCAGGATGAGAAGAGAACATCTTTGATATATAGCTTTGTTTGGCGGCATTACCCTCCATAGACTGAAGTTTTTCAAACGACATTACTATTCCCCAAGGGTTTTTCCCTTTGGAAACCAAAAAATCATAGCCGCAGTCATCAGCCTCCTTTTCTTGTTTTTGAGAAAACTTGGCATTTATAAGAGATTCTCCTAGGTCGCCGAGTTGTGAATCTGTCAGTTTAGCGGCAGTGCCACCGGTGGAAGCTACCGCATCTTTTGCCGCTCCGGTGAGTAGCTGTGTCTTGAATGCGTTTTTTGAATGGCGTTTTATGACGTGTCCGATTTCGTGCCCGATAACTCCGAGAAGTTCATCATCGTTCATAATATCCATCAAAGAGGAAAACACCCGAACACTACCGTCCGGACATGCGAATGCATTTACGTCAATTACATTATATACCTTAAAATTCAAAGGTATACCATCAGCATCCGTAATGCCTTCAGTCAGTTTTCTGAGACGTTGGGTGTAGGGATCGTCTTCGGGGAGTACAGGGTTGTTTTTGTCCATCCAATCGACTGACTCCTTGACATAAGCTGCCATTTGTTCATCAGTCAGCGTGACAGCCTGCACTGCTTTTGCAGCACCGCCAATCGCCTTTTTTAAATTGAATTGCGCATTTGCCGCTACCGAAGGGGCAATAATGAGAGCGCATGCAATAAAAATTTTTTTAACAGATGTATTCATATTACTTAAAAAATAGTAATTTTGATGTCAGATTTTACCGGTTTATGAATTCGCACACAATTTAAGGAAACTCACGTTTCGTTGTCTGCCGGATTTTGTATGCAAAATTAGTAAAAGGAGTAGTAATCCACAATTAATTTATGAGAAAAAAATCAAGATCAATAATCATTATTGTCATTGTCATTATTACCATTATATTCTATGTGATGGCATATGTGTTGTGGGCAAATACTTTGGCGGATATCCGTATTATATGTGCATTGTGCGGGGGAATGGGATTGATATCCGGCACAATACTATGGAAAGCGTGGAAGAAGTTGACTGGGGTTGACAAATTTCTACCTAATTATATATGCCATTCCGTTTTTACATTTGGCTTTATTATATGTATGTTTCTTATATTGAACAAAAGCTTTGCAGATCGCACTACCAATCATGTCGAAAAGGTTGTCGTGGATAGTAAGATAGTCAAAAAGCTCCATAAAAGCAAAAGGGTAGGGAGGCGTTCCTATGTAAGCGATGATACATATAATGTTTATTACTGGGGTCTGCGGTTCTCAAATGGAGTGGTAAAGGAGATTCAGATAAGTGGGAGCCAATACGAGAAAAGCCATCTTGGAGACACGGTCTTACTTGAGATGGAAAACGGATTGTTTGATATTCCTGTTATTGTGGAGAGAATTTAAGTACATTTTTATTTACAGCAAAACACACATGCGGATAACCTGTCAGGCTATCCGCATGTGTGTTTTGCTGTAAATATCGGGAGAGAAACTGTAATCTGTTTATCTCCTTTTGCTTACATGAAAGATGGCTTAAGCTTTGAAAGTCCGATATCACGAAATGATTCCGGAGATAGATTCCGCAGAAGGACAGATGCCTGCAAGATTACCGAACGGGTCGATAATAAAGGACCTGTTGCCGGAGTTTGTCTGGAAATCTTCAGCGACTTGCGGAGAGAGGTCGTTTATAGAAAGAGAAATGGTGTTGGCAGAAACATTATCTGCCGACATAATCTCATCCCTCAAAGTCTTATTATCGTCCATACATATGCTTATGAACTTCACTTTTGAAGATGGAATGGTGGAAATTACATCCGAAAGCCGGCTATTGTTGATCCTTGAAATGGGATCATCAAAACTCCAAAAATTGATAATCACATAATTCCCTTCTAATTCAGGAAGATTGTCATGTCGGTTTCCTGACGAAAGAGTCAGAGAGGGTGCTTCTTTGCCTATTTCAAGAGAATGGCTTCCCAAGGGCATTGAAGACGATAGAAATGCGGCGAATACAATTGAAAAGAATAAATACTTGGTTTTCACAATAACCATTTTAAGTTACACAATAGTCAGCCAACGTCATTACTGACGTTTTTCATGGATGACCTTAATAAACTCGAAATTTGAATCCGGGAAATGCAATGTAAAACCGGATTCCGGGGTCTACAGGTTGCCAAAGCCTGCAAGTCAATAATAACGTTGACCCCGTGGGTTGTCACGAAAATAAGGGGTTGCCAATCCCTTTTTTTTGCCATTACCGGTGGCATCTGTCAGACGGAAACAAAACAAGACGACACTATAATGACAACAAATAAATAGTATATGTTGTTTAAACGTGTTTTAAAACATATTATTGTATTTGTAAAATTCAAAAAAATATTGTAAAGAATGCTTGTGGAAATATAATTAAGTTAATTGAGGAGCTGCCTGTACTTTTGTCTGTGTGATGGTTGTGTGAGTTTAATTAATTGATTAGTATTGTTTTAGTATTTAGGGGGATGGCTATATAAACACAGATACTTAACTCAGGGTCCACAAATTAATGTTAAAACGTTGAGGCTGCATTAACATTTTTTGTGGAATGAATCAGCGCGTTCGCAGAATCGTAACATATTGCAGATGCATTAAATATGGACTATAAAAAAGCGGCTCCCAATATAAGGAGCCGCCA
Organism: Muribaculaceae bacterium; assembly: GCA_029052265.1. GTDB lineage: Bacteria > Bacteroidota > Bacteroidia > Bacteroidales > Muribaculaceae > Lepagella. The sequence goes on along the minus strand of JAIDJJ010000591.1, from coordinate 1,055 downwards.
TTGAATGAGTATTTGATATAAAAAAGTAGGGACTGTCAGTCGTTTGTGAAGACGAGCTGATCGTCTTTGACGTCAATCCTGATCGGTTTGTCGCGGTTGACTTTCTGTGCCAGAATGTCTTTTGACAGCTGGTTGAGCACAAGTCTCTGGATTGTTCTCTTTACAGGACGTGCACCAAATTCAGGATCATAACCGTCTTCTGCAAGAAGTTCAAGCGCCGGTTTGGAAACTTCAAGTTTTACGCCGTTAGCAGCAAGCATCTTGCGCACACTGTTGACCTGAAGATCGACAATCTCTTGAATCTCTTTCTTGTCGAGGGGTGTGAAGAGTACGATTTCATCAATACGGTTAAGGAATTCAGGACGGATTTTCATCTTCAGGAGATCCATCACATCCTGTTTGGTCTTGGTGATCACCTCTTCACGGTTATCGTCTTTCATATCGGCAAAATTCTGACGTATGATCGGCGACCCTTCATTGGTGGTCATTATTATGATCGTATTTTTGAAATTTATGAAACGCCCTTTATTATCGGTGAGGCGTCCGTCGTCAAGCACCTGAAGAAGTATATTGAAAACATCAGGATTGGCTTTTTCGATCTCGTCAAACAATACTACGCTGTAAGGTTTGCGTCTGACAGCTTCAGTAAGTTGACCGCCCTCTTCATAACCAACATATCCCGGAGGCGCTCCGACAAGTCTTGATACAGAATGTTTCTCCATATATTCCGACATGTCTATTCTTGTCATCATATCTTCATCGTCAAAAAGATATTCAGCCAATGCCTTGGCAAGCTCAGTCTTGCCCACACCGGTGGTGCCGAGGAAAATGAAGGAGCCGATGGGACGGCGGGGATCGTTAAGCCCAGCACGCGATCTGCGCACGGCATCACTGACCGCCTGGATTGCTGCATCCTGCCCGATGACACGCTTGTGCAGCTCTTCTTCAAGATGGATAAGTTTTTCCTTCTCGCTCTGTGCCATTTTCTTGACCGGGATTCCTGTCCCTCGGCTGACTATCTCGGCGCTGTCTTCCGCGTCGACCGCTTCCTTGAT
>JAIDJJ010000590.1 GCA_029052265.1 Muribaculaceae bacterium | reverse complement strand
ACAGGCTCAACGACAACTCCGTGATGATATCCCTGAGCTATTATTTCCAAGGAGGCAACAGGATATTCCGCCTCAGGAAAGATATGCACAAGGAAGAATAAGATCGCGTTCCCCAATATTTGTTAACGCTGGTTTAACAATAGTTTGGTGATCTTTTGAAATGGGTTGACAGTTCCGAGATGCTCAATGTATAATCAAACGGCAGCTACCGGCAGGTTTGTGAGGGAAGGGTAAACCGAAAACTCTTCAAATCCGTTATAAAATAACAACCGTCTTATTCCGCCGATGGCGGAACGCTGATATAAAAATAAATTTACTATGAAAGCATTTATTGTAAGTTTCGGGGATTCAGAAAAATATAGTGTCCCCTTCAATGGCACCCGTGAGGAATTCCTGCATTCTGAAGAATTTAAACATATAAAGGATTCAGTATTCGATTATGTAAAGACCAAATTCCCCGAAGCAAAATATGAAGATGTCATATCCCCTGAAGTAGAAGATATCACCCGTCATGACCAGGATTATCCGGTGCTTGACGCCGACAATCTCGGCAAACTCAAACATGATGTCGCACGTCAGGTGGAGGTGAAAAGACAGGACAAAAAGATGGATTCCGACGCTCCATACTCCAACGTCAACTGAATTTTTTGAAATCTAAACATACTCTTAAGTGCCTACGAAAAATAAATGTATAAATGCCCGACATCTATACATTTATTTTTAGTAGGCACTTAATATTTTTCCTATAGAAGTTGTTTCCACTTTTTTTACGTAATTAGATGTGGTTTTTCGGAAATTTATCGTAATTTTACGAATCTGTTTGTTAAGATTAACATCCAACTGTTTTAGAAAGGAATAATGGCGCATCTTTCAATTCGAAATATAGGTCCTGTAAAAACGATTGATATCGAGCTCAATCGTATTAATATCTTCATGGGTCCACAAAGTAGTGGCAAGAGTACTGTGGCAAAGATTGTAAGCTTTTGCCAGTGGCTGGAAAAAGACTGTTTACTCCATCAGACTGTTGGTCATGTTGATAATGCTTACATTAAAACGCATCTTTTCGATTATTTTGCCATGACCTCGTGTCATGGCAAGGAAAATGCCATGTTCCATTATGTTGGCAACGGCATAGAAATATCATACATGAATAATGCAGTAACGGTAAATAAAACATCAGGATTTCAGACCATGCAGGTGTCTAAGAATCTATATTTGCCGTCTGAAAGAAATGTGTTGGGTATTCCCGGTATTTTTACCACAAAAATGCCAAATTGTTATTTGCTCGATTTTTTAGATGACTGGCAAATTATTCGTACAAAATATTCTTTGGATACAAAGCGTCATCTGTTAGATCTGAAAGAAAGTTATTTCTACGATAGTAAGAGCAATGCGGATATGTTGCTGTTGGACGACGGAGATTCAATACCATTTAGCGAAGGTTCCAGCGGTATCCAATCAGTCACTCCTCTATGTGTATTTATCGATTATATTACTGAATGGATATATTCACATGACGAGGATAAATCTGCTTATTCCAGAAGAAAATACAGACAGGCTGCGATTTCCAGATATTTTATGGGTAAATCTGAAACCTTCGTAAGAATGTTGGATGATATTTATAGAAAAAAATCGCCTGAATCAGAAAGAATTTCTCAACAGCTTGCCGATCTGGTCGACACCCTTAACAGGATTCAAGAAAATAAATCGGACATGTTGCCGGTCGAAGATCCCGATACCAAGAACCTGATTGATGAATTAACGGAATTGGAGCATGGTATTTCCCGCCCTTCTCTCTCAAATCTTGTGGTGGAAGAGCCGGAGCAGAACCTTTTCCCTGACACCCAGGTCAAATTACTTTACTTCATCCTCTCGAAAGTAAATTATCTCCGTGATTCTCTTATTATCACCACCCATAGCCCATATATACTTTATGCCATCAATAACTGCATGTTGGCATCTAAGGTCAGTGAGGAGGATATAGACGAAGTGGCTCAGGCTATAGATATTCCCAAGGATGCGTGGGTCGATAGCAATAAGGTTTCTGTTTGGGAATTGGATAATGGCATCATAAAAGGAGGCAAGACAATTCAGGATGAGAGAGGATTGATCAGAGGCAACTATTTTGACAGGGTCATGCACAATGTCATGGCAGATTTTCATACTCTTGTAGACTATTCGGAATGAGTGCATTGAAAGATTATTTCCATAATGTTATGGAATTGGATTCTGATTGCTATGTGGCGGATTTCACTGAATATACGAAATCCAGTCCGCATAAAAGAGGGGTGGAAATATCCAGAGTGCCATTCAGTGAAATTCCAAAGTTATTACCCAAGAATTTACCTGATGATTTCAATTATTTTCACCTGAAAAAATCTGCACATGGCAATATTAGATATATCGCTGTAAATTTGGAAGAGAATGCTTCCTTTATTGAGGATGGTGAGAATAATTGTGAGTGCCTGTTTGAGTCTCTTGCTGAATGTAAGAAGCCTTGGTTGATGTTTTTGGAAATGAAATATTGTTCCGAAAAAAATACTGATAATTGGACAAATAAGGCTTGTAAACAGATGAAAGGGACTTATGAGAAACTTGAAAAAGAGTCTCTTATAATTCCAGAGTCAAGGCACGTTTATTTTGTTTATTCTGTTCCACGAAATCCTAATGAGCCGTTCGGGTCTTTTGAGACGACTCAAAGTGATGTGCTTAAATTTATCAAAGACAAGAAGATACACTGTTTAGGATACAATACATTATTGATAGCCACCGCCTCTCATCTTCGTCCTCCTAAAAAGGAAATTTAGCGCGTTTCTTAAACTCGGCTGTTTCATTGTAAGGTTTCATTGTAAATTAACGGACAAACCCCGATTTCAGCGGTTTATCCGGCTGTTTGTTGCTTTTTTTTATTAACTTTGCTGATTGATAGGCATACGTCGAAATTGAAGCGCCTAAAAGCTTCTTCCAATGTTCCGGCGCTTACCGAAGTTTCCGCGCCTCCCGGCACGGCATATGGTGCAAGGCGGCATCTACCCTGCACCAAGACTGATCTGACTGAACTAATAATTGATCTGATTATGGTTTATAGATACGATTATCTCGTAATCGGTTCGGGCATCGCCGGAATGAGCTTTGCCCTGAAAGCCGCTTCCAAAGGGAAAGTGGCTATTATCTGCAAATCCACCCTTGACGAGGCAAACACCTATTTCGCTCAGGGCGGTGTGGCAAGCGTGACCAACCTGAAGGTGGACGATTTCGACAAGCACATCAACGACACCATGATTGCCGGAGACTGGCTGTCGGACCCTGCCGCTGTGGAAAAAGTCGTAAAAAACGCCCCCTCTCAAATTCAGGAGCTGATAGGGTGGGGGGTGAACTTCGACAAGAAAGAGGACGGGGATTTCGACCTGCACCGTGAGGGAGGGCATTAGGAATTCCGCATTCTCCATCATGCCGACAACACCGGCGCCGAG
>JAIDJJ010000059.1 GCA_029052265.1 Muribaculaceae bacterium | reverse complement strand
GAACGCATCATTCAATGCATTCTGATCGACTGTGGTTTTAGACTTAAAATCCATCTGATCCCAAAAGTGCTCTACAAGATAATCCGACTTAGCTTCCAATGTAGGGAGTTCCTCCGGTGCGGTAGGATACTCGAACAACGGATTTATCTCTATGACCTCCTGAGCATTGGCGACAAAAGCCGCAGACGACAAAGAGAGAAATGCCGATAATATGATTTTGTTTATTTTAGTAGTCATACTTTTATCAAATTTCAAAATTATTCACATACATATTTCTTTATATGCCCCATCCAGGCAATGTATCCTTCTCCGGTAAGATGTAACCCGTCATTTGTAAAATCAGGATTCAATTTACCGGAATCAGGAACCGACAGTACTTCCCAGAGGTCTATATATTCCACGCAATTCTTTAAAGCCAGTTCTCTAAGTCCGGAATTAAAAGAAACAATCACCTCCTCTTTACCTTTAAGGTTCTTATATCTGCCAAAATCATTATTGATTGGCATGACAGACTGGATATAAAGTCTCGTTTCTGGTGAACACTCCCGAATTTTACTTACCAATACCTCATATTTTGCCAATAACGACTGCACTGACAAATTGTGTGATACGTCATTTATACCTATCAACAAAAACAATTTAGCCGGTTGCCCTGCCAAGATATTGTCAATCCGAGATATTACACCATCAATATCATCAGAATTTATACCTCTGTTCTTAACCCTGCCGTCTCCCAACAATTCTGTCAATTCGCCTCCGTCCGTAATTGAATTGCCGACAAAAACGATATCACTTGACGAAATTGGAAGCCGGTTGAAAAGTGAGACCCTCTGCCGCCAATATTCGCTTCGCTCTTCAGAATGAACATGCATCGAAAGCAGAGAAAAAACGGTCAAACCACAAGCTGCCGCTACAATCTTATTCATAATGTCTCTATATATTACATGGTATGGAATCGCACAAGACCGTCAATAGGGCTACGTGACACATAGGAGACACTATATCCAAGAGAGGTAGCTACCTCTCTGAGAATTTTTTCAAAATTATAAGCGACAGATCCTGTAAAGCAAATTTCAAGAGATTTTGCTTCATTATACATGGCGACATTTCGTTCTATGAACCGTGTAAACTCACTGCGGACAATTGAACAGACAGGAGGAGATGACAGATTCTTTGAAAGAAACGGGACAAACGAAGCCAAGTACCTGCCGGGAGCTGAACCTCTATATACGCTATCCAGTATTTCAGGCAGAGTAATATCATATTCACTCATAAATTCCCGGCAAATTTCATCGGGCAATTGTCTTTTGAGAATATCACCCAAAAGACGTCTGCCTAAGACAGCACCACTTCCTTCATCTCCAAGAATATATCCCAATGAAGGGATATGAGATACTATCATATTCCCATCAAAAAGACATGAATTGGAACCTGTCCCCATAATACAAGCCACGCCTTTTCGATTTAAGAGGAGTGAACGGGCGGCTCCAAGAAGGTCAGAATTTACTTCACACAGACAATCTCCCCAAACAGAACGAAGAGTCATCCTGACCTTTTCGCATATCTGTGGGGTTGCACATCCCGCTCCATAATAATGAATCTCATCCACAGGAATATCCTTGGCAAGCAATCCACGGGTATTTTGAAATGCTTTCTCCATATCATCCTGAGGGGAGATTAATGCGTTCAGACCTTCCGTAACCAAGGATTGAACCACATTACCTTCGGCATCTACAAGAACCCATTCAATATTTGTAGAGCCGGCGTCGGCTATTAATTTACTTTTCATGAATGACTTATATTCACTTTAAATGAGAGAGAAGTGATGTGGCGCCAACTTTTAAAAGTCATTATCAAAGAAATGATATGTGACCGATGGATTGAAAAAAGCAAACTCCACACAAAATTAATAATATTTTTATAAGTATACAATTAAATCATCATGAAAATCTCGCAAAAAATATTGGTTCAAACATAAGAAAAGGCATCCTTTTGGGATGCCTTCACATTTTCTCTAATCTAACCACCTTTCCGGCCCGGCGGTAGTGTTTTTCTTCAATTTAATTTAGAAACCTTCCGGCTCATCAAAATTAGACCATTCGCCTACGATCTGACGCAGCTGCGTATCGCCTGTGGTACGGAGATCAGTAAGATTGACATTGTAGCTTATATTAAGATAAGTCAACATCTGGTCAAAGCTTACATCAAGTGTCTGCAACTGATTGTTGCTAAGATTGACTCTCTGAAGGAATGAAAGATTACTGAGATCTACATAAGTAAGGTCATTCCATTCAAGATTCACAAATCCAAGTGTGGGTGTGCCAGTAACAGTGAATGTTGTGAGATCATTATAGGGAGCAAACACATCATTGAGAGCTTTGCATCCGTTTATTACAAGCTGCTCCATGTGATTATCATTACATGCAAGAGTAACCAGTGAAGGTAGTTCCTGAATGTAAAGTTTTTGAATCTTATTGCCCTGCAAGTTTAAGTTCTCAAGCTTTACAAG
>JAIDJJ010000589.1 GCA_029052265.1 Muribaculaceae bacterium | reverse complement strand
CACCCCCCCCCCCCCCCTCCTATTTTTTAATGCAACCGCCCCCACTGCGTTCGACCCGCGGAATTTCCGCGGTATCCTAAGATTTGGAATAGAGACAGCCCTTATGCATTGAGATATGTCCCCGGTCCATGGATGAAAAGCATAAGCGTATCAAAGGGGGCGAGTTCGGTAAAAAACGGCTATGAATCCATGTCTGGACAGATTGATGTGGAATACCTGAAACCTGATGATCCCGCCGGAGTGACAGCCAACGCCTACATTGATTCCCAACTAAAAATTGAGGCTAATTTAGATGCCAATTTCCATTTAAACCAGGGACTGGGCACCGAGTTGTTAGGTCACTTTGAAGACAGATACATGAATCATGATTCAAACAATGACGGCTTTACCGACACTCCCGACATTCGCCAGTTTAATTTCCAGAACAGATGGAAATACGTGTCGCCCGGATACATTTTCCATGGGGGCGCCGGAATTATAAACGAATTGAGTTCAGCAGGACAACTCGCCCATCATGAATCGCACGTGACGAATCCGTATAAAATCGATCTTCTTACCCAACGTTATGAAGCATACATGAAACATGCATTCATACTTGACGCGGAGCACAACTCAAATCTTGCATTCATGGCAAACGGAGCATTCCACAACCTTGATGCATCTTATGGATATAAAGCCTATGACGTAAAGGAGTGGGATGCGTATGCCCAGATAATGTATGAGACTGATTTCTCCCGATCACACAATCTGTCGACAGGATTTTCATATACTTATGATTTTTTAGGACAACATTTGCGCAATTCTCAAGACCCTTCGGCTCCTTTGGAAAAAATTGACGACAGGGAAACCACTGCCGGAGCATATGCACAATATACATGGAAACCCGCCGAGGCCTTGACTGCTATGGCAGGTATAAGGGGCGACTGGAGTTCCATGCATGGATGGTTCGCCACTCCAAGAATAAACATACGATACTCTCCTACAGAAAATCTTACATTCCGAGCATCGGCGGGAAAAGGATACCGGACTGTCAAGCCTTGGGCGGAATATAACTATCTCATGGCAAGCAGCCGAAAGCTGGTGGTGGAAAACCTTCAGCAAGAGGCATCCTGGAATTATGGCTTCAACGGAGAACTAAGGATACCTGTCAATCAGGAGACAATAAGACTGAATGCAGAATATTATTACACCGATTTTCTGAGACAGGTGGTGGTGGATTATGATTCCGACCCGCATACGTTGACTATCGCCAATCTCGACGGGAAGTCTTACTCCCACACTTTTCAGATAGATGCCACCTATGAATCATCGTTCGGCATGAGCGTGACAGCGGCATATAGGATGAACGATGTGAAAACATCTTATGGCGGGAAATTGATGGAAAAACCTCTGACATCAAAATATAAGGCACTTCTGACCACGTCTTTCTCCACTGAAATGGATATCTGGCAATTCGATGCCACCCTACAGCTCAACGGAGGGGGAAGGATGCCTGCTCCTTATCTTTTAGCTGACGGAAGCTATTCCTGGGGTGAACGGTTCAAGGCGTTTCCCCAGTTGAATGTGCAGGTCACACGATGGTTCCGACATTTCTCCATCTACGCCGGGGGAGAAAACCTGACCAATTTCAAACAGAAAAATCCGATTATTTCGGCATCAGATCCCTGGGGTCCGAACTTTGATTCCTCCATGATATGGGGTCCGGTCCACGGTGCCATGGCGTATATAGGCATACGATTCAATTTCGGGAAATTATAACAAACGGCAGTATATCCTGGCATATAAGTGCAATTTACTGTTTACTTCCACGTTGCTTTTATATAAGCGACTATTGAAGCCATACAATTGTACAGCTTCATTGAAAATATGAGATTTGACAAAATATTGCTTTTCACAATCATGACAAGCATGCCAAATCTCTTACATCAGGAGCTTCCATAATTTTAAAACTTAACAATCATCCAGTTATAAGAATACATAAAATTATGAAAAAGTATCTTTTACTTTTCCTTCTGGCGTTTGTGGCTATGACAGCCGCTGCTAAAAATATCCGCGAATATGTTGTGACAACCACTCCACAGATGTCATGCCAGAATTGCGAAAAAAGAATTAAGGGGAATCTCCGTTTCGAGAAAGGTGTGAAAAAGGTTGATACAGATCTTAAGAATCAGCGTGTCACCGTGACCTACGATGCTGATAAAACCGATGAAAAAAAGTTGGAAGAAGCATTCGGCAAACTCAATTATAAAGTAATTAAAATTGAGGAATGTGACGATTCCGCCAATACATCCGACAAAGCCACCTGTACAGGAAGCCACACCGGATGCAGCGGAGAAAAGAAAGAATGCTGTAAAGAAAAGTAAACAGCTACTTTAGAGCTCGTTCCTTAAAATTAGCAAGCCCGTCAGAGATCGAAGATTAATACTCGTTTTCTGACGGGCTTGCCTTAATACTGAAGTATGC
>JAIDJJ010000588.1 GCA_029052265.1 Muribaculaceae bacterium | reverse complement strand
CCTCATACTCATAATAATTATTCTTGACGTCAGAACCCAAACGCACAAACAAAGCCAGATCCCCGTCTTTAAGATCTGTCATATCGTCAATAAACGACTCTGCATGAATCCACATCTGCATTCTTCTATAGATACGCAGGTCAAGCTGGGTATTTTTATATGCCCCGCGTGCATCTCCCGGCTGAAGTCCGGTGACTTTCATTTGAAGCGACTGTTCATTAAGCTGCGTAGCCTGGGATTGCCCGGGGTCCTGGATTCGCGTCACATCCGGTGGCAAGACATAATTAACGGGTTGACGTCCGCTGTTCTCCTCGATATTTACTATCGACATGTCAAGTTCTCCTTCTGCCGGAGAATCATTGCGGCTGTTCAGATTAAATTTATAATCTCGCCACTCCCCTCTTACAAGTTCAAGCGATGCGAAACGCAGATGAGTCACCGCCCTGAATCCTGTCATAAAAATCCGGGCGAACCTTATTGTTGAAAAATCATTTATTCCCCCGACAACCTTGTCGGGCTGTCCGAGCGGAATTTTAAACAGATACCAGATAGCTGTTGCCGGTCCGTTCCTTGTATTGACCACCTTCTCCCGTCTTTCTGCCACATAGTTCTTTCCCACCTCCAGATCTTCCGGACGGATCGACACCTTGTATTGGAAGTATCTTTCATACTCATTCAACGTATTATCCTGATTTATATCCTCCACATCAGGCACACTTCTCGATGACTGATATTGAGGATTGTCGCTTTGATCCGGAGACAATGAGTTGCCTTCAACCCCATTGTAATGCTTGTATCTGTCAAGAATTGAGGTCTGATGCTCATCATAATAAGGGCTCCGGTAGAAATGATAGTTGTCGCCGGCAGGGTCACTCATTGGCGAAAATGGATCTTCCTGCATCTCCGCTATGGTTGAGGCAGACAGTTTTGAGCGAAGTCTGTCAAGGTATGTGGCATACGACCCAAACGTATATTCATCGTCATTCGGAAGTCCGTCAAGACCTACATCCTGAAGCGGACGCGCATTTTCTGCATTTTCAAAGGCATATGTCAAAGAGTTTTGAGTACATACGCGACCCCAGTTCGTCTCTGCCATAAACTGGTAATTGCCATCAATTGGAATACCGTTTTCATAACTTTTCATCCCGTCTTTCAAAATATCTTCACTTATTTCCCCAAAATTGAAATAAAGGTCACCTCCCTCGCGGTTAGGATTTTCCGGATCAAGAAACGGGTCAAGGAGCCAGAACTGAAGATATTCCACATTTGACGACTCGAAATTGGCATTGTCCATTTTTCTCATGATTCCGCCCCAGCGCCTCTCAGGGAAAAGGAGTCTACCCTTGTCGTCAATATTATCGGAATCAAGGTTATACGG
>JAIDJJ010000587.1 GCA_029052265.1 Muribaculaceae bacterium | reverse complement strand
ATATTTAACTTGTCAGAACCAACGGGTATAAGCGAAGTCCTGACGATGAGGCGAGTCAGAATTTTTGGGATACATTCTGAGTGAATAGCGGAATACGCCTGCATTCTCAAGATGAGACTTGAGTTCGTAAGTATATACACTACCCTCCTTGTTTACGACATTAAGCTGTTCGGTGCCGGCAAACTCGCTTGTGCCGTCATGATCTCTGTATTTCACTACCTCAACACCTATTGAATCGCCAAGCCCCTTGGTATCGATCACACATTTGACATCGATCGGATTTCCGGTACGGGCAGCACCTTTTCCTGCCACGCCGTCCTTTACCTCCACATTCAAAATTTCTACCTGATTCCATTTGGAAGCGACTTCCTCTTTCCATGCCACAATTTCACGGGCTTTAGCAAAATTGTTCTTCTTGAGCTCAGCAGAACGTTTTGACTCCGGCACATAAAGACGGAAGATATAGTCATCAAGCTGACGCTTCATTGTGAAATGAGGTGCGATATTTCCTATCGAACGCTTGATACGGTCGATCCATTCAGGACTGTAACCTTTATAATTTTTCTTGAAATACAGAGGCACGAGCTCGTTCTCAAGCATAGAATAGATTGTCGCAGCATCAAGACGGTCCTGCTGAGCCTGGTCGGTAAATGTGCGTTTGTCAGTGAGTGCCCAACCGGCAAGCTCATCAAACTTATAGCCTTCATACCACCAACCGTCAAGCACAGAGAAATTAAGCACACCGTTCATCTCGGCTTTCTCACCTGATGTGCCTGATGCCTCCAGTGGTCGTGTAGGCGTATTAAGCCAGATATCCACACCACTGACAAGACGTTTTGCCACAATCATGTTGTAGTCTTCAAGGAAAATAATCTTCCCAAGGAATTGAGGCATCTTCGAAATCTCTACAATCCTTTTAATGAGACCTTGACCAGCACCGTCTGCAGGGTGAGCCTTACCCGAGAAAATGAACTGTACAGGATACCTGTCATTATTCACGATTTTCGCAAGACGGTCAAGATCTGTGAAAAGAAGATGAGCACGCTTGTATGTAGCGAAACGACGTGCGAAACCGATAATCAGGGCATTGGGATTGATCTTCTCAAGAATGCTTACAACAGCGCCCGGATCACCTTGGTTCTTAAGCCATTTTTCTTTGAAATCCTTCTTTACGAAGTTGATGAATTTATTTTTGAGAGTCATTCTCATGTTCCAGATTTCCTCATCGGGAACATTGAAAATACCTTTCCATGCCTCAGGATTGCTCTGGTCCTCAAACATTTTTTCGCCAAGGTTCTGCATATAGAATGATTTCCATTCTGATGCTGCCCATGTAGGCATGTGAACGCCATTGGTAACATAACTTACATGGCTTTCTTCAGGCGCATAACCTTTCCAGACCCCTGCAAACATCTTTTTGGAGACCTCTCCGTGAAGCCAGCTTACACCATTGGCTTCCTGACATGTATTGAGTGCGAACACACTCATAGAGAAACGTTCCGGAGTGTCAGGATTTTCGCGACCCATATTGATAAGGTCATTCCAGGAAATTCCAAGCTTTGCGGGATACTCACCCAGATATTTGCCGAGAAGACTCTCCTCAAAATAGTCATGACCGGCAGGAACCGGAGTGTGGACTGTATAGAGAGAGCTGGCTCTTACAACTTCAAGAGCCACATTGAAAGGAAGTCCGTCTTTCTGCACATAATCCACAAGACGCTGAAGATTAAGAAGCGCGGCATGACCCTCATTAGCATGATAAATATCAGTATGGATACCGAGACGGTTGAGCATATACATACCGCCGATACCGAGAAGATATTCCTGCTTCATACGGTTCTCCCAGTCACCTCCGTAAAGCTTATGTGTTATCGGACGGTCATATTCAGAGTTCATGTCGAAATCTGTATCAAGAAGATAAAGATTCATACGTCCGACATTGACACGCCATACGTGGCAATATATTATTCTTCCGGGGAAGGGAACTTCAAGAATCATCGGCTGACCGTCTTCACCCAAAACTGCCTCAATAGGAAGCTGATCGAAATTCTGAGGTTCATAATTAGCTATCTGCTGACCGTCCATTGACAGAGATTGGGCGAAATATCCATACCTGTAAAGGAAGCCTACAGCTGTCATGGGAACACGGCTATCTGAAGCCTGCTTGATATAGTCGCCTGCAAGCACGCCAAGACCGCCTGAATAAATCTTAAGACAGTTGCACAAACCATATTCCATCGAGAAATATGCCACAGACGGAATGTCATTGCGCATTGGCTGGCTCATGTATTCCTTAAATTCGGCATATGTCGAATTTATCTTCTCCATCATGTGCTCGTCTGCAAGCACCTCTTCAAGACGTTTGGAACTGATCTGCTGAAGAAGCATAACGGGATTCTCCCCTACTTTTCTCCATAAATCATGATCGAGTTCACGGAACAGATTCTTACCATCGCTATTCCATACCCACCAGAGGTTTTTGGATAGCTCTTCAAGAGGTTTCAGTTCTTTTGGGAGCTGTGCGCTAACCGTAAGGCTACGCCATACAGGCTCATTAGTGTTGCTAACCTGAAGTTTCATATCACTATAATATTACTGTTTTTCAATTATTTCTGACGTGCATCTCGGTTGCGTGCTGCGACTGAGAATGCCTTATAATATTCGGAAATAAAAAATTTCCAATCTGCTTTCTCTGATGTGGCGAGGGCTGCACGGGAAGCGGTCGCCACCTCTTCTCCATTAAACCGGGCATATTCCATCAATTGATGACCTATTTCATTTGCGGCATCACCATAATTGGAGTCGGTTCTTCCCACAACCTTCACACCACACGACAACATCGAATTGACAAAATGAGAAAGCACCCATTGTCCAAACCCGCTTTTGTCGGTCGTCACTGTCGGTTTCGAGAACGCCACACTTTCGAGAGGGGTATAGCCCCATGGTTCATAATAGGATGGGAACACCGTCATGTCAAGCGCAGGAAGAAGGTCATAATAGTTTATATTGACAATACCGTCATTGCCGTCAAGGTAACAAGGTACGTATATTACCGACACTTTCCCTTGCAGCTTACCACTGCTTTCAAGATTACGTATACGACATGCCACACTGTCACAATCCTCATTATTGAGACGATGTGTCATATAGTCAGGAGCGTCTCCCAACGCAGTTCCTTTCTTCAACGAATCTACAAGCTCACGGGATGTTCCTTTCACCCATGCCGGCACAAGGACAAGGGCAAGAACATTTTTTTCCGGCTTCATCCCTTCAAGGCTGACGAGCGAATCAAGAAAAAGATCAAGTCCCTTATTGCGATATTCATTCCTTCCTGAAGTCGCCACTATAACTGTAGAATCATCATATTCTTGACCCTTAAGGGCTTTTGCAATTGAAAGCAGCCTTTCCCTTCCTGATTTTCTTAAATCGTTGTATCGTTTGCCTCCGGGGACAAAATCGGGTTCAAATCCGTTTGGAGTCACCACCTGCGGACGGATGTCAAGCAATTGGGCACATTCATCTGCCGTAAGGTCGCTCACAGCTGTAAAACAGTCCGCCTGATGTGCTGCGGTCTTTTCAAGAGAATGTTTTGCCTCCATGTTAAGCTCCCGAGCCATCTGGTCTCCGTTGTATCCGGTGAAATAATCATACAACGGCTTCCCGTTGCCACATATACTTCTTCCTATGCTGGTTGCATGAGTAGTGAAAAGTGTGGCAGCCGACGGGAGAATCATTTTTAGATATAGAAGCCCCATAGCCGTTGTCCACTCGTTGAAATGCGCAGTCACATTATTGCCGCTCACCTTAAGGTGGTCAGAAAGCGCTTTCATCACTATCGCTGAAGCTACAGCAAAGGCACAACCCTCATTATAATCTCCATATGAATGCATGGAATCCACTCCATAGAGCTCCCACATCTTTCCGAAAATATCATTAAGATGGGCGTAAACACCTTCAAATTTCACCAAAACAACCATAGGAGACCCCGGAATATTCCATCTGCCTACCCTTATGGAAATATCATATGGCAGTTTGAGTTTTGATGAAGCCTGCTTTAGAAGCGTCTTCCGTTCTACGAAATATGGGGAAGGATTGTCCGGAGTCCAGACATCAGGACCCACAAATACTAATCTGTCGCCATATTTTTCCTGTAAAACCCGGGCTTTTGTGGAAAGGACAGTGTATATACCGCCTATTTTATTGCACACTTCCCAACTGGTCTCAACCAGGAGTCCAATGTTATCGCGACATGATCGCATGTCATTTTGCATAGTCTAACTTTATCTTTTTTACCTAAGACAAATGGCGTGAAGTAGATCACAGTTAAGCAATTTGTCAAAACTTCCGCCTGACTTGGCATTATTTTAAACATGTCTCACATCCATTTGTCAACGATTTGAGATATTTACCCTCAGTCAGCCGCAAAATTACAAAAAAAAGCCGAAATATCAAAATATTACGTCGGCAAAACAAACAAATCATCCCGAAGATGATATCAAGACAATATATAATCCCCCTTACCTCCACTCAATATATGTCAATCGCCGGGCGTTGTGACCCGGCGATTGACATATATTGCAGTTCTGTTTCCATTGTAGATCTGCTTCAGAATGGCAGATCCTCATCACTTGACGCAGGTGAAGTGAAAGCAGGCTGTGCCGGAGTCCCGAAATCAGGAGATGCCGGCTGCTGGAAGCCTCCCTGTGGAGCACCACCATATTGGGGAGCGGGCTCACCGTAAGTCTGTGCAGGATTGTTAGCTACAAGATCGCGAGCCTGATATACACTGACATCGGTATACCATCTTCCATTAAACTCACGGCTTTCCAAATCAAATGAAAGAACATAATCCTTACCCGGCTCAAGTCGGATCGTATCTACTCTGTCACCAAATATATGAAACTTTACCTTGCGGGGATAGGAGCCAAATGTCTCAAGCACTAATTCCCTTTTCTTCCAAGGATTTCCTGCCTTGGAAGTGCCTGACTGTATGCCGAGGTCCTGAATAATTTTTCCTTCGATTTCCATAATGAGTTGCTTATTATTTTTTTTGCTGTTTCTTTAACTCCGGAAAAACTCCTCTTCTATGCCACTTGCAATAAAGCAGGAGCCCCGGCAGACTGCGAAATTACAATTTTATCTCAGATTGTGCAAATCCCAGATCCGATCCATGAAAAATTCTGATCACTTAAAGTTGTATATTTTATTGCCTTAAGCGATGTTTTTTTGATCATATGTACCTGAACAAAAATATAAAATATATAATGAATAATGTTTAACACGGCTCTTCTAAGGATTTACTCATAAAATCAGGAACATCAGCATTAACTTTTATTAACTAAACAACAAGCCTATGGTTCCTTATTTTTCATAATCCTGCGCCCGCTATGCGTATTTATAATCAATGGAACTGTTTCCACAGTAACATTGCTCGTGTCAAGCCCCATGGCTTTTTCATCTGAAATAGAGATCTTCCTTATAATAGAATGCAAACGCATCAACATGGCGGCACCTTTACTACATTGGCTTGATGCAGAAAATATCCTGTGAATCACTATAAATCTGAAATTTCCAGCCACCCCATGCTTTTGCAATGCCGGAACACGGCTCGTAAGATTCAAATTTCCCTCATTGACCAGGTCTTCTACTATCTGACGAAGATATAGCGTCATTCGCGGTTCCACCCTAAATCCTATACGCATATGTACCACATATAGTGTGTCAGGCACAAGTATGTCCACATCATATTCCAAAGTATCGGGGTCATCCGTAAATTCAGGATTTATTATCCAATAATGGTCAGCCCGTTTTGGATCTTTATTGAGTATCGAATAAATCAGTTTACTTTCCACTTCTTGGCGCACACGACTCTTGCTGAAATAAACCACATTGGACGCATAACGTGGGATCTCTTTTTCATCTTTCAGTTCAGCTATAATCCCTGCATAATCTGAAAGGCGGCGATAATCTATGAATGACCTACGCATTTTCGTAGCATTTCTCCATATGACCATTGACACGCCTACTACCCCGGCAAGAAGGAGCGTGTACCAGCCTCCATGCATAAATTTACTTGCATTTGCAATAAAAAATACCCCTTCCAACACTGAATAAGCGGTCAGAAACAATCCGCATATCCATTTTGACACACCTTTGTGTCTCAGATACATGGTAAGCAAAACTGTGGTCATCAACATCGTGACAGTGATTGCAAGTCCATATGCCGCCTCCATGGCGGATGAAGTCTTAAACAAGACCACCGTCAGCAGACACCCACCCAGCAATGTCCAATTGACTGCAGGGATATATAGCTGTCCCTTCTCGTCAGAAGGATATTTCACCTTCAACCTTGGAAAAAAATTCAAACTTATTGCCTCACTGAAGATCGTGAATGACCCGCTCAATAGAGCCTGACTCGCTATGATCGCCGCGCCGGTAGACAGAATCACAGCCGGTATGACCAATTCTCCGGGCATAATCCCATAAAAAGGATTCATACCCGCTGAATTATCTCCGGATGTCAAAAGCCACGCACCCTGACCAAGGTAATTAAGTATAAGCATCACCTTTACAAACACCCAGCTTACAGAAATATTCAGGCGCCCGCAATGTCCAAGGTCCGAATACAAAGCCTCAGCTCCTGTAGTACATAAAAAGACTGCGCCGAGTATCATGAACCACCCGGGATAATCAATCAGAAGCCTGAATGCATACCATGGGTTGAACGCTCGCAACACCTCAGGGCAATCTGCAATATTGCAAGCACCTATACAGCCGAGAAACAAAAACCATACAAGCATGAAGGGTCCGAAAAACTTACCTATTTTTCCCGTCCCTGCCTGCTGCATTAAAAATATACCTATTATTATTGCGATCACTATCGGCACAACCGGAATGCCATCTTTCACAATTGAAAGACCTTCGACAGCTGATGTCACTGTTATTGCCGGTGTGATGACGCCATCGGCTATCAGGGTGGAAGCGCCTATCGCTGCTATCAGATAAAGCCATTTGGGCGGGAATTTTTTTAAAATGGAATACAGCGACAATATGCCTCCCTCCCCCTTGTTGTCTGCCCTGAGGGCTATCATGACATATTTCACACTCGTCTGTAAGGTAAGAGTCCAAATCACACACGAGATAGCCCCGATTATATATTTGCTGTCGAACGAAGGATTTACACCTACAATTGCTTTCATGACATAAAGCGGAGATGTCCCTATATCTCCGAATACTATTCCCATTGTCACGAGCAATCCCATAGCCGAAAGTTTTCGTATCCCTGATTTCATTTATAGCGGTTTCTTTGTTTTTTGACAATTTTATGCAGAGCTTTATCATTTAACTGACGATACGTCTCAAAGCTTCTGACACATGTTTATTTGATGGAATTATAACGACAGAACAAGAAAAGCGGTTCATGACATTGATTTTGCGGCGAGGATTGACTAATTTTGCAAAAACATCTTTTATTATGATTGATCATATATTAAAATACTTTCCGAATCTTTCGGAAATACAAAAATCTCAATTTGAAAAACTGTGCCATCTCTATCCGGAATGGAACGAGAAAATCAATGTCATATCGAGAAAAGACATTGACAATATTGAAATTAATCATCTTCTGCATTCTCTGGCAATAGCTAAATATCTAAAATTCACTCCGGGAAGCCGCGTATTGGATTTCGGATCCGGAGGTGGATTTCCCGGAATACCCCTTGCCGTGTTGTTTCCGGATGTACATTTCCATTTGATTGACAGAATCGGGAAAAAGATGAGGGTTGCAAGCGAAGTGGCAAACGCCATAGGACTTCACAATGTGAGCGTACAGCATGGCGACTGTGGGGAGTGTCACGAAAAATTTGACTTTGTTGTCAGCCGTGCCGTCATGCCACAGCCTGATCTTGTAAAGCTATCTGCAAAAAACATATCCAGGACGCAACGCAATGCGCTTCCAAACGGGGTTATAGCCTTGAAGGGAGGAGAACTGCACGACGAAATAAAACAGGTGAAATCGAAAACAGAAGTGTTTGACATCAAGAATTATTTCGATGAAGATTTCTTTAGCACTAAAAAAATTGTTTATACAGCAGTATAACCAAAAAATAACATACAGATTATGAAAGTGGCAATATTTCAATTCAGTCTTTTCGGAATCAACACATATGCAGTGTATGATCCGGGCACAAAAGACTGCGCTGTTATTGATCCCGGAATGCTTGGACAACAGGAAGAGAAGGCGATGACTGATTTTATCAGTAAAAACGGGCGGAAGGTGACTCACGTGATAAACACTCATCTCCACATAGACCATGCCGTAGGGAATAATTTCCTCAAGCGTGCATACAATGTTCCGGTACTCGCACATAAAGACGATGAGCCCCTCGGCGAAAGGATTCAGCAGCAGGCTTACATGTTTGGCATCAGTGAAAATTTTGATGGAGTTGAAATCAGTGATTACCTTTCAGACAATGAAATTATAAAGATTGGGAACGGCGAGCTGAAGGTGATTTGCGTGCCGGGACATTCACAAGGGAGTGTGGCTTTTTATGACAAGGAAGACAGGTTTGTTATTGTGGGGGATGCATTATTTAAAGGAAGTATCGGAAGAACTGACCTCCCCGGAGGGAATCATGCGCAACTCATAAAAAGCATCACCGAGAGATTGTTGACACTACCTGACGATACGGTGGTTTATCCGGGTCATGGTCCCGCAACCACAATCGGCGAAGAAAAACGGTCTAACCCGTTTTTAAAATAATAAAGGAGAGACATTACAAAGACTATCCCCGGCTGTATTCAATTCAATGTGACACAGCCGGGGATTTTTATTACTCAAAATTTCGTGCTCTTATTTACCACCTACATAATAGCATTTTACCTGTCCGACAGGCAGACTTCCCACCACCAACAACGGTATATGGGAACTGTCGGTTGAAATCCATGTATCTATATCGTCGCTCGATTTCTTTTTCCCTTCTGTAGTAAATTTAAATTTTATGTGATATGCCTCTCTCTTGCTTTTATCCCTAAGTTTAATTTCCTCAATACCGGTACATCTTATTGTCATGGTCTCCGCCTTGCTTCCGGAGAATACTGTAGCTTTGACCACCTCCCCCTTTTCAAGTTTTGAGTAATCGATTGTGCGCAAAAAATAAAACGCACTCAGCATATCAAATACTTCTCCGGTTCCGCTGAGCTTTTTATGCGTCACCTTCATTGTTCCGTCTTTCTGCTCCCTTGTGCGTTTAGCCTCGCCTCCGACCACTCTCCCGGAATGTGTATATAAAATATCATCCCGGCTGTATTTCCCCTTTTCATGTGCTATCTTTGTATAGCTCAAAGGCTTCAGACCTTGTTTTGTCACCCGTCCTTTCAAAGTGTCCCTGACCATGTAAAATCCGTCAGCCCAAGAATTCGTTTTCCCTGTCAGCAACAGACTGTATTCATTGCCATGGTTACGCAACGACAATGTAGCTTCCCCGGCATCTTTGTGGATAAGTCCCCACTTGTAGGATACGACATAATGTAATGTCTCATCAGCAAATCCTTTTGCCAATATAATTCCATTGCAAAATACCATCAGCAATGAAATCAACACGTATCGCAATCTCTTCATAACGTATCGTATGTCATTTTTTTGTTTGCTTTCTGTTGTCTGCAATTCCAACAACCTTTCAGTTGCCTGCATGTTAAATAAAACGCCACATTTCCATAAGTTGATATATCATAAGAAAAAATAGATCCTAAATTACGTATAAAATCCGAATTATACACAAAAAGCGGAAGGAACAGAAAGCCTTTGTTACTGTTCTTCCGCTTTTCAGACTTTAATCCTTAGAAACTGTTTAAATTTATTTGTCGAAGGAATTGAGAGGATTTGTCGAGCAGATTTTTGATATTTATGATGGAG
>JAIDJJ010000586.1 GCA_029052265.1 Muribaculaceae bacterium | reverse complement strand
TATGTCTTCCAAACAGATTACTGTAACATCCCCTCTTCTGCCGGATCTGGAGGAGTTTCACGATATGCTCAAGGAGATATGGGCAAGCAAATGGATCACCAACAACGGAAGGTTCCATCAGCAGCTTGAAAAAGAACTTGCTGCATATCTCAAAGTCCCATATATCAGTCTTTTCACAAACGGTACGTTGCCCCTTATCACGGCTTTGCAGGCATTGAGAATAACCGGCGAAGTGATAACAACCCCTTACAGTTTTGTGGCGACCACCCATTCATTGTGGTGGAACGGAATCAAACCTGTGTTCGTAGATGTTGACCCGGCTACATGCAACCTTGACCCGGCAAAGATAGAGGCAGCCATCACTCCGAAGACAACAGCGATTATGCCTGTACATTGTTACGGAAAACCATGTGATACAAAAGCAATTCAAGAGATAGCCGACAAGTACGGACTAAAGGTTATCTATGATGCAGCACATGCTTTCGGGGTGGAGGTTGATGGCGAATCAATCCTGAATGCCGGTGACATGTCCACACTCTCCTTCCATGCAACTAAAGTATACAACACGATAGAGGGAGGCGCCATGGTGATGCACGACGAGCAGACAAAGAAGAGGATAGACTATCTTAAAAACTTCGGGTTTGCAGGGGAGACAACAGTGGTGGCACCCGGCATCAACTCCAAGATGGACGAGATGCGGGCTGCTTACGGCATACTCAATCTCAGACAGGTTGATGCAGCAATATCCGCGCGACAGAAAGTGGCACAGAAATACAGAGAAGTCTTGAGAGATGTTGAGGGGATAACATTCTTCGATGACATGCCCGGAGTGCGACACAACTACAGCTACTTCCCGATATTCATAGACGCTGAGAAATTCGGTAAGACCCGTGATCAGCTGTATGCTGAGATGAAAGAAGCAAACGTCCTCGGACGCCGCTACTTCTATCCGTTGATCAGCGAGTTCAGTACATACCGCGGACTCCCCTCAGCCGGAAAAGAAAACCTACCCGTGGCGACAAGACTCGCTGACACCGTCCTCTGCCTCCCGATGCACCATGAACTATCTGACAACAATATCGAAAAGGTTCTTAAATTTTTCGAGATATGAACCATTTAACATTTTTACCGACGCCATTAATTAGGTTAGATCATCTTTCCACAGAATTAGGGAAAAACATATTCTGTAAGAGAGATGATCTATTCCAATGTGCCGGTGGAGGTAGCAAAGCCAGAATGCTTCAATATATTTTGGCAGACACACTTTCCAATGATTTCGATGTCCTGGTAACTGCCGGAGGACCATGTTCCAACTTTAACAGGGCATGTGCCCTAATGTGTGCGAAAATCGGACTTCCAATGCATCTGATAGAATATACTGACAACAAAAATGAATATGACACCTCCCTGAATTATTTCGTCTGTTCGCTTGCAGGGATGATAAAAACAAGATGTCAAAAAAGTGAAGTTGTCGAAACCATAGGGAAGGTTATTGAATCTTATCGTGAACAGAAAAAGAAAATCTTCCACATTTATGGAGGAGGCAAGTCTTTGCAAGGTATTTACGCCTATTACGATGCAGTCAAAGAGCTTGCCGATCAAACGCATAAAAAATTCGATGAGGTATACATAGCATGTGGAACCGGGACAACGCTGACGGGAATATCTGCAGGTTTTCAGGAATATTACCCGGGTACTAAGATTCATGCCATATCTGTTGCCCGCAATAAAACGGAAGAGTGGCCTGTTCTCGAAGAGAACATTCAGTTGTTGAACACGGAGCTGTCCGCTGAATACGATTTGTCCAATATAATATTCCATGATAATTTTATATGCGGTGGTTATGGTAAATACAACAAAGTAGAACTTGAAGCAATAAGACACTGCATATCTTCAGAAGGAATCCTGGTGGATCCAATTTATTCCGGAAAGGCATTTTGGGGAATGTGCGAATTACTTAAAACATCTGAGGCGAATAACGTTCTCTTTTGGAACACGGGAGCTGTTTTTAATCTGTTACAATACAAAAATGAATTTAATTTATTATAAATTATCGGATACCCCTTCGGATATTTCTCTGTTGACGGAGTTCCTGCTAAAGACAGAAAATAGTTTCCGGATTCCATTAAGCACAAAATATGATCTGAATGAATACGCAGAAAAGATTCTTGCGAATGGTCATGTGATTTCTTTCTGTGATGCGACCACAAGAGAGATCATTTCATGCCGGGGATTTTATGCCAATGATACAAAGGATTTTACCGCATATGGTTCCATGATGTGCAGTATGCCCAAGGCACAAGGTCTTGGGTTGGCAAAAAAATTGGTGATCAAGATGTTCGAGATATGCAGGGATCTAAACATGAAATATGTTATATCACGTTCAGTCAATCCCATTGCAATCCATCTTTATCGCTCTGTCGGGTATCAGGAAATAAAAAGAGATACCATTGACGACATAGAAGAAATAACATTTAGATATCAACTGTAATCATGAATATACTTGTAACTGCCATCGGTTCATTCTCGGCAATGAGTGTTATCGAAACTTTGCGTCGGGATGGTAATTATGTTGTGGGCTGTGATATTTATCCGGCAGAATGGCACCTTGAAAGCTTAAGGTGCAATGCGTTTTATCAGGCGCCCCTTGCAACCAACAGAAGTGTGTATATTGAGTTCTTGCTGAATACCTGCCAAAAGGAACATATTGATATCCTTTTACCCTTGACAGACTTGGAGATAGATGTGATTAATGAATCGCGTGAAAAATTTATAAGTAAGAATATAATACTTGCAATCCCCGGCAAAGATGCGCTGATGATCGTCAGGAATAAGTATCTTCTTTATGATATTTTCAGTGATGATAAATTAGTGCCATCCATCCCAACTTTCAGATATGGAGTGGATGAGATACCCATGGATATCGTTCCTTGTGTAGCCAAGCCTCTGGACGGAAGGAGCAGTGAAGGTCTTTACAGGTGTTTTACAGACGAAGAGTACTCCAAAACACTGCTAAATGAGCGATATATCATTCAAAGAATGATTCCCGGTAATGTTATTACCGTAGATTATGTAAGGGACGCTTTGAGTGGGGAATCCTTTTGTGTTCCTCGTGAGGAACTTTTAAGAACCAAGAATGGAGCCGGTATTTCAGTAAGGATTTTCCGGGATGCAAAATTAGATAGGCTGGTGTCACATATAGGTGAAAAACTTGGAATAAATGGATGTGTGAATATGGAATTCATAAAAAATGATAATGGATATTTCCTTATTGATGTTAATCCAAGATTCTCTGCCGGTATTGCTTTTAGTTTAACCATGGGATATGATATGATTACCTCACATATCAACTGTCATACCGGAAAAAAGATCCAACCAAAAATCAGTATTCGGGAACAGATAATAGTGAAATCGTACGTTGAAACCACTACCCAATATTTTTAATAATGTCTATAATTAATATTTCTAAAGA
>JAIDJJ010000585.1 GCA_029052265.1 Muribaculaceae bacterium | reverse complement strand
TTTTTATGTTTTATATGGCATTTTACTTAAAATTATACAAAAATTCACAATTGAGAATGTTAATTAAAATGAACAAAATAATATTTGCAATGCCGGTTTTATTGTTTTGCTGTGCTTGTTCGCACAAAACAGTGGCATCATCTGAAACAAAAACAGATAGTGTGGTGACATCTTTGACAATAAACAAAAAACCTGTATCCGGTGTTAAGCCGGTCTCGGCTGTGCTTAATGCGAGTGTATTCAAAATGAGCGGGGATTACAGAGACAACGTTGCTGTGGGAGTCGATTCAGACGGGCGTCTCACATATTTCCCCGCCCCGTCGGATATTAGCGTATCCTCGCGCCCGGTTTCATTAGGCAACGGATGGTGGTTGAATCGTCAAGGTCTTGGGAAGGGATATCGGTTTACAAAATATACATTTGAAGAGTATGCAAAGTTGCCGTCAGTCCCTTCGATGCAGGAATTGGTAGATGCCATTATTCCCGGGGCATCTGTGACAGAGTTCAAGATGCTTGATATACCCGCATCGGAGGCACTTGACCGTATGGATGAAATTAAGTCGCAGCTTGGAATCTGAAATCCGGAATAATGTCATAAAAGAGACTGTCTAACAAGTTTTAGACGGTCTCTTTTCATTATTCTGGCATGCGAAAAAATAAGGCTTTCACGCTGAATTTAAGCATGAAAGCCTTTGTTATGTCATAGATTTTCAGTATATTTGTGTTGCGAAAAAATCACTAATAATCATGGCATAACATGGCAAAGTTAGCAATAAAATCCGACAATAGAAAACAGAATCTGCTTCTTCCACCATCGCTGGATGAACTTGTGCCCGAAAACCACATGGTGAGGGTTGTTGATGCGGTCATAGACCGTCTTGACATCTGCGATATCCTCTCAACCTACCGGGGCGGCGGCAACAGTGCGTTTAATCCCAGGATGATGCTCAAGGTGCTGGTATTCGCTTATCTGAGCAATGTATACTCCTCCCGGCGTATCAAGGAACTATTCAAAAGGAATATCTATTTCATGTGGCTTGCAGGCATGAAGCGTCCGGGCTTCCGCAGGCTTTATACCACCCCTCATTTAAGTTTTTATACAAAGATTATATCAGTAGTGGCAAATGCAGCCTAAATCTTCAAATTTTGTGTATAAAATAGAGACTGCCCAACTTTGGTTGTTAGACAGTCTCCAAAGAACCGTATCGTGACAAAAAAACAATTAGATCAAGAGTTATTAATCAAGTTGAATTACGAGATGGTTGGTCAGGCTCCAGAATTTTTCCGGACAAGTTATAACTAAAATTTTATTACGGTCCTTATCAATGATTTCATAAGAATTTCCGGGATGTCGGGTCAATAGTCTTACTTTACTTGAATTAAGGTTGATTGTGTCAAGGTGTCGTTTGTCGTTGACAATAAAAAAAGACTCATCAAAATCACCCTCAAGGATTTTGTCATTCTGGAGGAAAGCGGATTTTATGATGTTGTGTTTCTTTAGTTGAGCTTTTGTGGCAGCCACAAAATAGCATGTGTTCAGCTCATCTTCAAGACGTTTTGACATAGTTTCCATATATTCTCTTTCCATGGACACTTCCTCTACCCTGGAGTTGAGCGAGTCGACCGTTTTGTTGAGCGAGTCGATTTTTACTTCAGCATTTGAAACCATAGATTTCAACCGGGCTATTGTTTTGGTCTCACCATCTATCTGGCGACGCAACGTCGAGACCGCGCCCTTCAGTTCATCCGTATATAAAGAAGATTCTTCAAGTTTTTTCTCCATATCGTTTAATCTTAAACGTCGTTGCTGCAGAGTGCGTTGCACAGAAGCGATATCGTCAAGAATATCCGTACGGTCGCAAGTGTCGTTTTCAGCCATGCGGTTGTTAAGAGACATAATATTCTCTATATCTTTCACTTCTTCCATGCTCTCGGCTATTTCCTTTACAAGCTCCAGCAATTGATCCCGTTCTTCTATGGCTTCTGCGAGTTCCTGTTTTGAAGCTTCCATCAGCGATGGTTGTACAGTCTGGGTTTCCCTGTAGCAAGCGAAGCACAGGGAGCACAATACAACCGATATGATGAAAAGACGTTTCATTAAAAAGAAGTTTTAACTGCAAAATTAATAATATTTAGATATTTCATCTCAAAGTGTGGACAGACTGCATGAATGTGTCAATAAACGCAACGAAAAGATACCAAAAGCATCCAAAATATGAGTAGTCACCTATGGCTTCAGAGCTGTTGAAAACCCCTCCAACGCTACAGAAGAAGAGAGAGTGCGTTGTTAAGCAAGTGGTCTGCGGCGGGAGTTTTTTGATGTGGAAAGCATATCTCTTGGCAGGGGCGTGTCGGCTCTCCGAGCCGACGCAGGGCAAACGACTCAGGCAACTTTATCGGCACACAGATTCTTCTGCACGACGTGGTCTCGGAGAGACCACGTGCCCCTAACATACGTTCCCCTAACCTTAACACTTCTTTTGAGGCTGCTTTTTATTGCTTTTGCTTTATTTGGGTATGTCGGTAGAATCGCTATGCCTGATTTTTAAGATTCATCCGGAGACTTTCTATAACC
Source organism: Muribaculaceae bacterium (assembly GCA_029052265.1). Lineage (GTDB taxonomy): Bacteria > Bacteroidota > Bacteroidia > Bacteroidales > Muribaculaceae > Lepagella. Next base: position 6,535 of record JAIDJJ010000585.1, on the reverse strand, counting down.
GCAAATCACGACTTAAGTCAAGTTTGAGCCGCTCTACATCGGAAAGGAAGGAGGAACTGCCGGGTATGCTTTTCAAAAAATAGCATAGTAAAGGAGGGCTCAGAGACTGAAAAAACGTCCAAAAAGATGCAAAAAATGTCCAAAACGCATTTTTTTTATCTATCGTTTCAGTGCCAAAAACATCCGTATTTTAGCCTCTATTTAATATAAAGTATTGAAATGTAGGCTTATGTCGTGATAGGTACAAAATTTGGAGAAATGGTCTTTTCGAAATTATATTTGCGGAAAAAATTTTTAAGACATGAAAAAGAAATTTCTTTTGGGGCTTGCATTCGCAGCCCTCGCCGCCGGAGGCTGTTTCCTTGCCGGTAACAGCACTCCCCGCCATCAGTTCACCCCCGATGAGATCGCCAATATTGAGGCGCTCACTGCTGGTGAATCAGTACGTACTATGTATCTTTTCCCTTGCTATCATCATGGAGGAAACGAATGTGGTTTAAAAGAAAGAGATTACAAATGTTATCAATTAAGATCTTGTTAAAATTCAACGGTTGGGATTACAGTAATGTCATCCCAACCGTTGAATACAACATGCATCAAAATCAATTATTCCATTGATTCATACCGATTCGAATTAACATGATGGCAGATAAAAACTTTATAAAATATTTCAACACGATTCTCTCTAAACAGAACAATTGCCAACATCAGGCATGGATCTTCCTAATAACTTGCTGCCTGTTTATTTCATGTAATACAGGACACGGCAGGATTGATTCCATGGGTTCTGAGATTATTCCTGTAACAACTGACTCCATAATATTTAAGACTGACACTTCAGCATTGACATTAAAAAGCTACGGCATAAACTCTTTTCTCAAAGATAATGGAACCATATTTGGATATAACTACAAAACACATTCGATCGATGTATTTAGTATCGAAAAAAAGAGTCTTATGAATACCATCCCGCTCAACAATGAAGGTCCGGATGCCATTCAAATGTCTATGAGATATATAAAGGTTTATTCTCCAGATTCTATCGCTCTATATGACGACACCGCAATATCCATTATTGACAACACCGGCAAGGTTGTCAACAGATTTATCATACCATATAACGGAATGACAAGGATTGACTGCAATTCCCGAAGCAATATGTCGGCTTTCGATATAGACTTTAAAAATAACAGGATAGCATATCCTGTAAAAAACGGAGAAAAGAATACCGTTGTAGTTTATGACTTCAAAAATGATTCTGTGGTCAGGGAAACAATATTAAACAGTCCGGAGAGCAATGGCAAACATGGATTTATGGACTATCCTAATTTATGTTTTAGCGGAGACAAGATTATATACAATTATCCTTATGAACATCGTATATGTATCCTTGATATGACAACCGGGATGACTCGCGAGGTCAATCACAAATGTTCTCTCTTAACCGGAGGGATGGAAGTTCTCACAGACGAGTCACCCGATGAGTTGACATGGTATGGAATCGAAAATTATTTCTATTCCCCCCTATATTATCTTGAAGGGAAAAAATGTTATGTCAGGCTTGCTTTAGACGGAACGACATTAAGTCGCAGTGAGGGTCCTGACAGGGCAATATATGCACGCCCATTGTACCTTTCAGTTTTCAATGAACAATTAGAACCGATCGGAGAGATAACACCCCGACAGAATTTATATGACCCTTTCGGCGGATGGTTCGCAACACCGGAGAGATTCTGTCTGTTCATGGATAATGTTCTTGATGATAATGAATCAGAAAGTACTATTATTGGCATGCTGGATTTCTGAGCAAGTAAATACAATATATACTTTGTTGGCTTCAGGTTTTCATAAAAGGAATTATTTCCACAAGAATAATTCCACCCGGTTTGGACTATGAGCTGACAGTGAAATTTCAGGACACCGTTGCGGGAGAGTTCTTCCGCACAATCTCAATACTTTTCGAAAACAAAAAAACGGACATTCAATTTGAATTGTCCGGAGAGATAATTAACCCAATTAATAAACAGTAATTTGTTGACTCATGAAAAAGAATTTTTTCTTTGGGCTTGCTTTCGCAGCCCTCTGTAATCCGCAAAACGAAATGTTCTTCTTGACAAAAACGAAATGTATCAATTTAGAAAACGAAATGTTTATCAAATGACTTATTTTAGCTTCAAATTAATGTATGAACGTCCTTCAAATCAAATTTGAAGGACGTTCATACATTATACATAGTAATTTGCTTAGTCCAATATATCTAATGACTGTCTGTGCACACTTTGTTCGTCGCTCCTCCGGAAATCCGGGAAGCCGCCCACCACGATAGGGAAGAGTGTCACTCCCCGCAGACCTGCTGTATCAGGACGAGGGTCTGCACGTCGAGGCTGTCGTTGTCGGATGCGATGACGGCGAGCGCGTCGTCCGTGATGGTGGAGAGTCCCGCCACCTCCCTGTCACGCTCAAGTTCCTCGCGCACGCACTCGTCGACGTCCTTCTGGTATGCCTGCGCCACACGGTTGACCTCCCTCTTCTCGTCTTCCGTCAGAGAGTCGAACCGCTGGCTCTTCTCCACCACGGAATCGAATCCCTCCGGCTTGAGACGTTCCTGCGCGTCCTTGACGAAATCCTCGAAAGCGGCAGCCACGGGTTTCAGGGCGTTGGCGGCACGGAGTACGGCGAACATGTCTCCTTTCTCGAGCTTCATGATGCGCAGCCCCTTGATGGCGTTGTATACCGCCACCGCGTCTGATGTCTTCACTGTCTTTGTCCCTGCCTGTTTCTTTTCTGTCTTTTTCATTTTTCTCTTCATTTTATGGTTTTGATTTCTTTAAATTATTACTTGTCCGGGTCTCAGATCTCCACGCAGTTCTGCGAGAGTCTCGCCGCCTCACCGTCAGCGGCGGCGATGAACGCCTGTATGGCGGAGAATATCTCCGCGTGCTCCTCAACGGAGATCTCTGTCGTGGAGAAGTTGACGTTGAGGGGTGTGTAACGTCCGGCGTTGAAGCTGGCCACCTGCGTGCCGTCCACCCGGCAGACCTGTCCGTTGTTGATGGTCTCCGGCATGCCGTCAGAGACGGTCACGTCAGCCGAGACCGTGTGCTCGCGTCCGGCATCCCCGGCATTGCTCATTCTCACCTGCATTGACACCAATGCGTCTGTCTTGATTTCCATATGTGTCGATTGTTTTATAGGGTTGATATTTAATATTGTTTTATCCATGATGGATGAAATGATTCGATGTATTGAACCTTGCGCCGTCAAGAGTCAACATGGGATATACACTTATGTCTGCTGAGCCAGACGATCTTCTCGGAAGACTCTCAATATAGTTCATGATGGTGGACATCGTCGTGCGGGCGGCGTCCGTCGCGGTTATCCTGTATCGTCCGCTCAGTACCGATATCTGAGAAATAGACACCCATGCTGAATTATATTGCTCAAGCGTAGGATTGGTGTCGCCGACAGCGGAACCGCCGAGCCCCACCTGCATCTGAGTCTTGAGGACATAATCCGAAGCCGCCATCGTGCCGGATATGGTGAAATCAAGCACCACCTTGCATCTCACCGACCCAGAGGCGGACGGTGCGGCGAGGGTGGTCTTGCTCATGCCGGATGATGCCGTGGTCGGCACAAGGGTATAGGTGGCTTTGGATGTCCCCGCCACGTCAAGATACTGTATCTATATCGAGTTGAAAGTGATAGCCACGTTCGAGAACCTGTCTGACAGTTTTATCTTGATCTTCTCTCCCAGAGGCATTGATATGAACTGGGATGATGCCTGCACCGTCCATCTGTCGGCTGACCCGGTGGCATTGGTGCGGCTTGCGTCTTTCACAAGGACGGGAATCGCGTCAAGCTCCTTGTTTCCCGCGCTGAAGGCGGCTGCATAAAGCGAGGAAAGCTCTCCCGTCGCGGCGGGGCGTATCATGAAGTTGCCCGGCTGGGTGACAGACGCGGATATGGCTGACGGTGCGCACGCAAGGGCGACCTTGAACTTGCCGCTCTGCGGGAAGAACACCAGCAGCCCGAACCTCCATGTGCCGTCGGTGATTGTGGAACTGAGTTTGTTTATCGGGATCTCTATGCCGGATGTGTCGTTCGCCCCCTGATTGGAGGAGTCACCCCATTTGAAGTTGAAGTTATAGACCTTGGAGGCTGACCCGAACTCCGACTGAAACAGGGTCAGGTCACGGAACCCACTAATAGGAGGCTTCGCATTGTGATTGTAGCCGGGATTGGCGGCGTTGGTACTGTTCAAGAAGTCCGTGAGACGACACCAATCTGTCCCCGGACGAGGGGCGGCGTAAGTCCATGCCGGGACAGCCGGGACAGCCGACTGGAGGTTCGCCAGAAGATTGACGGCGGCGGATGTCGCCTGCGCTATGTATCCGAAGGCGAGACCGAAGCTCACCGACTGACGCTCAGCCTCTGTAAGTTCGGAAGGCTTGTCATAGCGTACGGGCTTATATTTCGCCCACTTTTTGATTTGTGATGACGAACACAATGTCGCCACATCGTGACTTCCTTCCCCGATAGTCTCCACGACATCATCCGTGTTCACGGGTGCGTATATCAGTCCTGCGTTATGTCCCATATCTTATCTCGTTTTAATGGTTTCCAATTCTTTTTTCAACTTTCTGTTCTCCCTTTCAAGCTCTGCCACGCGCTCTTCAAGGCTGACGGTTCTCCGCGCCACGGCTATCACGCCCATAAGCGCGGTCTTGCCGTATTGCAGTCCCATGGTGCCGTCTGGCATGTCAGGCGCGAGCTGAGGGATAAGGCGTTTCCAATACTGCGCGATGCTGCCCACGTCCCTGATTCCGTCTTTCTTCCAGATAAATTCCACAGACGGGGCATTGGCGATGTCGCGGACGTTCAGCTCTATTGGTCTGAGAAGCTGTTTCAGCCGCGCGTCGGAGCTTGTGTTCTGACCGCGCGCCGACACGTAGCCGTCTGAATACATCCCGACCACGACCCTCAGGGCGGCTCCCTGTATCTCAAGCAGGGTTGCAGAGGTAAGGATTATGCGGGCATGATAGTCCACTGCTGCCACCCCTGACTTATGGAAGTCGATAAACGGGGTCGCATATGCAAGCTCGAGATATCCCGCCCCGAGAGCCGCTCCGGCTGCCGTGGTGTTATTGGGCGCCGAGGCGTATGCCGAATCGCTCGACACCACCGCCCGGTTCCGTGCAAAGATCATGGCGAACCGTTTCGACGCATCACTCAGGGAGCCTATGGTGTTGTCGTTGTTTGTGCCGTCACCGCAAAGTATCGACGTAGCCGTCACCGCCCCGGAGAAGTTTCCGAGGACGGAATACACGCCTTTCCACCTGTGGGATGTCGTGCCGAGCGTGGCAACGTTGGTTGTCCCCGGACGCACTGCGTTGTGATCTATGATTAGATCACAGTTCGCGGATTTTCCTGCAGCTTTTCCATTTGCCACAAATGCAAGTACGCCACCCGCTGTCGTCGCGCATATGTAATTGTAGTCCGCGCGCCCGAACGCGAGGTGAGCCTGGGGCGCGTCCTTGGTTATCGTCAGGGTGTCGGTGTACCTCCCTTTCCCCGCCACGTCGAGCAGATATGCGGGTGCCGTGGTGCCGATCCCCACGTAGCCGTTCGGCTGCGCGATGCGCACCTTCTCGGTGTCACCGAGGCAGAAGATCAGGCTTGTGCTTGCACTGCCGCTGTGCAGATACAGGGTCGTGTTGCTCCTCACACGGTTGGTATATGTGTTGCTCCACGCATGGGTGGCTGACCCGAGGTTTCTCGCCACGTTGGCTGAGGGCAGGATGTCGCCCACGAACGAGGAGGCGAACGTGTCGAGCGCGTAGGTGTACGGGCGCCCCCACTTGCCGATGGTGTTCGGGGTGCTCCACGCGGATCTGCCATATGCGCAGATGTTTATTACCGAGAACTTGTTTGTCCTCGAGGTCTCGCTGGTTGTCGCGGTGCCGGAGAACGTGAGTCTTATCTTACGGTACTGGGTTGTCTGCGTCGCCGAGCCGCCGAATATCATTGGCAGGTATATGCCGTTCCATCCGGACCTGCCTTCCACGGTGTATGTGCCCGCGGTCGTGAATGTAGTTGGTGCACCGATGGTGGCATGCTCCAGCAACACCTTGCACGCCTGTAGCCCGTTTGTGGAGATATTGATGTTGAGTCGTGTCAAGGCGAAATAGAGCACGCCCGACGCAGCCTCAATAGTCACCCGGATCTTGTTGCCGGTGACACTGTTGTCGGAGAGTGCGGATACCGTGCAGCCCTGGGTTGACACGAGCTGCTGCTTCTGGAGATTGGACAGCCCGGCGTCCACCCATGCCGATGTCGTGGCGTTCCATTTCTCCACCGTGATATATTGCGCGGGCAACGCCTCGAACTTGTTTGTCAGCGATATCCCCTCTATCCAGTCACACGGGCTGATCAAGTTGGCAAGGTTGCCACCGGGGGTGATGTACGCCGTCCCGACATTGGCGGCGGCGATTGTACCGTCGTTGAGATACACCGGACGGATGGAGCTGCCCACCGT